>DCVI01000020.1:0-6228 GCA_002327315.1 Syntrophaceae bacterium UBA2192
GGGTTTTCCTAGAGGAAATAAGAACTGAAAGGCGAGATTGCCGCGTCGGCCTGAGGGCCACCTCCTAATGAACAGCGTCAATTCACAGAGGGGAAAATCCCCCTTGTGCGAAGGGGGATTTGGTCTCTCCGGTGCTCAGGGATTCGCGTTTATTCCACGGTCAGCGTGGTGGAGCCCGACATCTTGCCCCCCAGCTTTGCGCTGATCGTCGCCGTGCCGGGTTCGTCGCCCTCCGCAAGGCCCCTTCTCTTTTTCGCGTTGGTGACCTTGACGACTTTGTTGTCCGACGATTTCCAGACAGCCGATTTCGTGATGTCCAGGGTCATGCCGTCGGAGTAGTATGCCGTGGCGGTGTACTGCAGGGGCTTGCCGCTGCCGATGATCCGGTCGGCGGGCGTGACCTTGATGCCGACGAGGTTCGCCTTGCTGACCGTGAGGGTCGTGCCGCCCCAGACGCCGTCCAGGGTCGCGCTGATCTTGCTCGTACCGTAGCCGGCGGGGGTTGCAACCCCTCGGTCCTCGACGGCGTTGCTGATGGAGGCCACGCAGGTGTCGGAGGAGCTCCAGGTTACCTGCAGGGTCAGGTCCTGGGTGGAGCTGTCGGAGTAGATGCCCGTGGCGGTGAACTCCTGGATAACATCCATGGCAACGACCGGGTCGGCGGGATCCATCTGGATGGCCGCCAGTGTGGCCGCCGTTACCTCGAGGGTCGTCGTCCCGGTCACGCCGCCAAGGGTGGCGCTGACGGACGTCGTGCCGACGCCGAGGGCCGAGGCCAGCCCGCTGGAGCCCGCCGCGTTGCTCACGGAGATCACGGAGGTATCGGAGGTGCCCCAGGTGACCTGCGTGGTCAGGTCCTGGGTGGAATGGTCCGAATAGGTGCCTGTCGCGGCGAGCTGCCGCTTCGTTCCCTTGGCGAGGGTGGGGTTTGCCGGGGTCACGTCGATGGACACCAGCGTTGCCGCCGTGACCTCGAGGTTCGTGGTCCCGGTCACACCGCCGAGGGCGGCGCTGACGGATGTGTTGCCCACGGCGAGGGCCGAGGCCAGTCCGTTGGAGCCTGCCGCGTTGCTGACAGAGGCAACGGAAGCGTCGGACGAGCTCCAGAGCACCTGCTTCGTCAGGTCCTGGATGGAATGGTCTGAATAGATACCCGTTGCAACAAACTGCCGGGTCGTCCCTTTTGCAATGCCCGGGTTCGTCGGCGTGACCTGGATGGAGACGAGGACAGCCGGGGTCACCGCGAGGTCCGTGCTTCCGGTTACGTTGTCCAGTGTCGCGGAGATGGTGGTTGAGCCCATCTCGAAAGACGTGGCAAGACCTATGGACCCTGCCGCATTGCTCACGGATGCGACCGACCCGTCGGACGAGCTCCAGGCCGCCTGTGACGTCAGGTCCTGCACCGAATCATCCGAGAAGATACCCGTGGCGGTGAACTGAGTGGATGTTCCCAGGGCTGCATTCGGATTTACCGGGGTCACATGGATGGACACCAACGCAGCCGTTGTTACGGTAAGAGTCCTGCTTCCCGAGACACTTCCCGATGCCGCCTTGATGGCGGCGGAACCCCGGGCAATAGGACTGGCAAGTCCGTTGTGAACCGAGGCTACGGAGATATCCGACGTGTCCCATTCGACGGTTGAGGTCAGGTCTTTTTTCGTATTGTCCGAATAAATCCCGGTGGCTTTCAACTGCGCTGTCGTCCCGAGGGCGATGACGGGGTCGACCGGTGTCACCTCGATGGAAACGAGCGAGGCAGAAGGAACAACGGTTCCGCCTCCGACACTGTCTCCACCGCCGCCACCGCATGACGAAATGGAAGCCAGGAAGAATATCGATAATAAGATGGTTGAAATCCGATTTTTCATGTTTTGCTGCTTCCACACTGTCTTGATCACTGGCAATCACTCCTCTTGCCCTATCGCGAATCGCATCGAGTGTGCCGTGCGCACAGGCATAAGAATCGTTAATATAATCAAATAGATACGGTAATCTCTCGGCGGCAGGGGTTCGATTGCAGATGTGCCAATTTGGAACAGCGTGTTTGAATTTGAAAGTAAATCGGCGGGTTATCTTTTTGCGATCATTACGGGATGATCGGTTCTGGCAGAAGCGATTCTCAGGACAGGTATTGGGAATTGGGTACTAAGGCAGGGATTCGGGCTTCGGGATGGGAGCCGCGAGTCGACGGAACAGGAAAGGGGTATTGGAATATTGGAGAATTGAATTACGGGTTAGTTGGCGGGATGATTTTCTCGAGGTCATCGATCAAGGCCGGGATGTGGTTTTTCACCACGGCCCAGAGCCTGTCTTGCTTGATCTCACCATACTCATGGGCAAGGACATTCCGTTGAGCGATGATGGATTTCCAGGGAATGGCAGGCTGCCCGGCCTTCATCTTGTCGGATACTTTGCGCGCAGCTTCTCCGATAATTTCGAGGGCTCTTTCGACAGCCATCTGGACCTTTCGGTCACGGAGATACTGCTCATAGGATATGGCGTCCGTAAAACTCCTGATCGCCTTCGCGGCGTCGAGCATATCCCAGAGATAAGCCTTGTCCCGTTCCTCAGGCTGCATAGATGATCTTTCTGGTTGATAGAATGGATTCACGCCGGAAGGGATTGCGAAGGGCTTCTTTCTCGACAAGATCGACCGGTCGCCCGAATACACTGGCCAACTCATCTGCCATGTTGACGAGATCGAACAGGCTCCATCGAGCATCCTCGAAAAAGCTCACAAGGATGTCGACATCACTGTCAGGCCGGAAATCGGTCCGCAATGCAGAGCCAAACAGGGAAAGCTCCCTGACTTTCCAGTGCCTGCAAAAAGAACTGATTTTGTCTCCAGGAATCTCCATATCCATGCTCATGTTCTTCTCTGAAACGTTTATTATGTTAAATAGCGTGTAATGTCAATGAGTTCTTTCGTTTCCATGCAGCCGCAAGGCGAGATTGCCGCGCACCCTCAGGGTGCTCCTAATGAACAGCGCCAATTCACAGAGGGGGAAAATCCCCCTCTATCCCCCTTTTCCAAAGGAGGGAGAAGAAACGGCTACCGGATATTCGGCATTAAGAGATGTGGCAGGAAGGTGCTTAGCTGGGGGATATAGGTGATCGACAGAAGGACGGCTATCGCGATGAAGAAGGGTTTCCAGATCGCCATGCTCAACTTTTCGAGAGAGAGCCCGGAAATTCCGCATATGGCAAAAAGAACGCCCCCGACCGGGGGTGTAATCAGCCCGAGGACCAGGTTGAAACATACAACGACCCCCAGCTGGACGGGGTCGATTCCCAGTCTGGCTGCCATGGGGGCGAGTATCGGCGCCACGATGACGAGGGCCGGGGCCGTTTCAATGGGAATGCCGATGATAATGAGTACGATATTGATCAGAACGAGGATCACGTAGGGAGAGGTGCTGACACTCGAAATCGCATCGATCATCATCTGGGGAATCTGATCGGCCGCAACGATCCATGCGAACGGCTCGGAGAGACCGAGAAGCAGCATGATCATGGCGGATTCCAGGCCGGCTGCCAGGAGGACCCTGGGGATGTTCTTCAGTTTGAGCCGCCTGTATACGAACCCCCCGATGAGCGCTGCGTAAACACAGGTCACACCCGCCGCTTCCGTCGGGGTAAAGGCCCCCCCGAGGATGCCGCCCATGATGATCACCGGCATAAAAAGCGCGGGCAGCGCCTTCCAGCCGCCAGCGAGCATCTCTTTGTACGTTGCTTTTTGACGGACCGGGTAATTGCGCTTCCTGGCTTCGTATGCCATGTAGACCATCAGGCCGATGCCCAGCAGGAGGCCGGGGATCACACCGCCGAGAAAGAGCGCGCCGATCGAGACATTTGCGATGACGCCGTAGATGATAAACGGAATGCTCGGCGGGATAATGGGGCCCATGCAGGAGGCGGTAGCCGTTATCGCCGCACCGAGGTCTTCATCGAACCCTTCCTGTTTCATGGCGGGGATCATGATCATGCCGATGGCAACGGCCGTTGCGACGGCAGCCCCGGAAATGGCTGCAAAGATCGCGCAGGCAATGATCGTGGCATGCCCCAACCCGCCCCGAATGTGCCCGATCATCAGCTTGGCGAAGGTGACAAGATCCTGCGTCAGCCCCCCCTCGTTCATCAGGTTGCCGGCAAGCATGAAGAGCGGTATCGCCAGAAGCGGAAACGATGCCATTCCGCCGAAGATCGTCTGCGGCAGGATCGTGAGCTCGATATCCGGGTTGAATAAAAGATAGACCATGGCAGAACCGCCCAGGCCTATTGCGATGGGGATGCCGAATGACAGCAGGGCGACAAAAGCGACCAGGAAGACGAATATCATGCCGCGCTCTCCTTCGGAGCCGCCACGCCCAGAAATATCAGCAACTCCTCGATGGTCAGCATGAACATGACGAAGAACCCGATCGGCAGGCATGCATAGGGGAAGCACATCTTGATGCCCATGGCCGGCGAGGTCTGCTCAATATTGATGAGGGTCTGCAATCCCCCGTACCAGGTCATCGCTGCGAGAAAAACCAGCATGAAGAGGAGCCCGGCGCCCTTGAGAGCCTTGCTGACGGAAGGCGGAACGGCATCGAGCACCGCCGTCATGCTCACCTGATACCCTTTTTTGAGACCCACGGCGCCGCCAAGCATGGTGGCCCAGGCGAGCGAAAACGTGGAGACCTCGCCGGACCATATGGACATGCTTTTGATGACGTATCTTCCAAACACCTCGTAGGGGATGACGATGGAGATCACCCCCATGAAAAATATCGTGCCCCAGCCTGCAACGGTAAGCAGCAACTCATTGATGCCTTGAAGAGCTTTCATGTCAGGACTCCGCTGTAAATGTGCAGTGATTGGCCGCGAGGCACCGGCATCTGCCCACAGGGGGCGCATGTCGCGCCCCCTGTGACTCCCAACGGGCAGAGTGCGGGAAACATCCCGTTATTTTTTCTTCGGGGCTGGTTTTGCCGCGGGGGCTTTTGCCGCGGGCGCTTTCGTGTTGACGATCGCCGCGATCTTGTCCTTCCCGAAGTCCTTGTTCCACTCCGCGTAACCCGGCTCCATGGCCTTCGCAAAGGACGCCCTGTCTACGTCGCGGATCACGGTGAGGCCCTTGGCCGCCATTTCCTTCAGCTTCTTCTCCTCGTCGTCGCGGTTGAGCTTGCGCTGAAACGCCGCAACCTCCAGGGCGGTCTTCATGAAGAGTTCCTGGTCCGCCTTCGGCATGGCCTGGAATTTCTTCTTGCTCATCATGAACGGGGCCGGGGAGTATACGTGGTAGGTGAGCGAGAAATACTTCTGCACTTCCCAGAATTTCGCGCTGTAGAAAACGGCAACCGGGTTTTCCTGGCCGTCGATGACGCCCTGCTGCAGGGCCGGGTACAATTCACCCCATGCCATCGGCGTGGGATTCAGGCCCGCCGTCTTCCATGCAAGAAGGTGCACCTTGTTCTCCATGGTGCGGATCTTGAGGCCTTTGCCCTGCTCCACGGTCTTCACGGCGACCTTGGAGTTCGTCAGGTGGCGGAAACCGTTCTCCCAGAACGCCATGCCGACGATCCCGTGCTTGTCCATGTCGGTGAGAAGCTGCCGGCCGATGGGCCCGTCCAGGACGGCGTCCACGTGGGCGTAATCGCGGAACAGGTAGGGGATATCGAGGATGTTGATGGAGGGGCTGAACCCGCCCAGCGGCCCTGTCGAGCTGACCACCAGCTCGATGATGCCCTGCTTCATGCTCTCCACCATCTCCCGCTCGCCCTTGCCCAGCTGCGAGCTCGGGTAGAGGTTGATGACGATCCTTCCGTTTGTCCGCTGCTTGATCAGGTCGGAAAACTTCTGTGCGCCCACCATGTAGGGATGGTCGCTGGGCTGGGTGGAGCCCATTTTCATGGTCGCTTTGAATTCAGCAGCACCGACTTGCCCGACGACGAGCAAGACCACCATTGCCATGATCGTAACGACAATACTTTTTTTCATTTTCCCTCCGTCCTTGTTGATATGATAGTTGTTGAAAAAAACGCCATTGCGAGCACCGGACCCCGATTGGATTCGGGGTTATCGATAAAAGAAAAAGCGTCGATCCGTCATTGCGAGGAACTCTTTCTGTCATTGCGAGGAGCGCCAGCGACGAAGCAATCAGATACGAGATTGCTTCGCTTCGCTCCTAAGAAACAGCTCTCTCGTTTCCCCTCCCTCGACGGGAGGGGATAAAGGGGAGGGTGA
>DCVI01000020.1:6246-10297 GCA_002327315.1 Syntrophaceae bacterium UBA2192
TCGGGGTCAGTTGCTCGCAATGACTCTGCAGGGCTGTTTCTCAGGAGCCCTTCGGCAGGCTCAGGGTAAACTCAGCGACGCAACCTTCGTTATCGAATCGACACATAGATCTCAAAGGTAGATCGCCACGCCTGTGAAAACGATTGCCCGCGCATTCCCCGCAGCTTGCTGCGGGGTAAGCGAGCATAATAACAACTAACCCATTTCCTTAAGTTTCTGAATTCCTAGCACCTTGGTGCGAGGAATGTTAATACCCAATTCCTTAATCTTCCTCTCCCTTGACGGGAGAGGACTGAGGTGAGGGGGTCCTTCGACACCCTTCGATGAACTCAGGACAGGCGCTCAGGATGACNNATGGTGAGCAGTCATCGTGAGCCTGACGAACGACGAACCATCACCCTCACCCCTACCCTCTCCCGTCAAGGGAGAGGGAGACTAAGGAAGGCTTCCCCAGGGGCTCGGCTCGCGATGACTCTTCTCTAACGCCTCGGAAAATCCACCCTCACCCCGACCCTCTCCCCTCAAGGGCGAGGGAGATTATGGATGGGGTTTGCCAGAGGCGCGATCACCGGCAGCATGTCCGGCGCATGAGTGAGCACGGTGATGCGGGCATTGTCCCCTTTTGCCCGCAGTGCTGCGTCGAGCGCATCCTGGATCGTCTCGAAGTGGGTAAATCCCAGTTTTTTGGCATCGTCCGGGCCTATGCCGTCGGAGACGATGTACACCGACTCCCGCTCCTTCACCTGGGCCCAGGCGATAGCGAGGGCCGCCGCGACTTCGTCCTGCAGCTGACCAAAGGAGACCATCCCGCGAAGACCGCAGGCATCGTGGTGCGTGACCTCCAGGATGTCCTGGTGGGTCATGGCCACCCCTTCCGGGCATGGCGTGGCGACGATGACGATCCCCCCCGCCTTGACGGCAAGGTCGGACGGGTACAGGGTCTTGTGCGCCTGCCAGAATTCGATGTCGCAGGGATGGGAACTGGACAGGACGATGTCGGCTTCCTCCGGGATCTCCGTCGCATAGACTTTCTGCGACAGCTTGACCCCTTCGTTGAACGCGTCCACCACATCCCCAAAGAACGCCTCGATGACCTCGCCGTTGCGGTTCAGCACCGTGTTCAGGATGGTGTTCAGGCCCACCCTGCGCGCGATGTCGTTCACTTCCGTGCGCACGGGATTGTCAGTGACACCCAGCAGGGAGCGCTGGGCCTTCACGCTCAGCAGGTGCGTCTCGGCCGTTGTCCGCTCCCCGCATATGCCCGGCTGCACGATCTTTGCGCCGCCCGCAAACCCGGGGATGTGATGCGGCACGATGCTGCCAACGCCGATCTTGAAGTCCGCCTCCCAGGCTTCCCGGTTGACCGTCACATGGGTGCCGTTCGGCGTGGTGCCCAGATCGATCAATTCGGATTCATTCTTGTAATCATGGTTCTTGACGGCCACGCGCCTTACGACATCGGCGCCGAACTTCTCTACTATTTCACTCTGCGTCATGAACCGGTGGGTGCCCAGGGCGATGATGACGGTAATCTGCGCGTCCCGCACGCCGGCGGCGTTCATTTCGTCCAGCAGAACGGGGATCATCCTGTCCGTGGGGGTCAGGCGGGTGTTGTCGTCGGCGACGATTACCACCTTGCCGGCGCCCCGCACGAGCTCGCGCAGGGGTTTGGAGCCGATCGGGTTCGCGAGCGCCCGGGTCACTTCCCTTTTCACATCGGCAACGGGCCGGACGTCCTTCGGCGAATAGACACCGATTAGGTTTTTCTCCGGGATCCGGACTTCGATTTTTCCTTTCCCGTAGGGCAGCTCGACCTTCACGTCCATCCTCCTAAAGAAACGGCTTTCTCGTTTCCCCTCCCTCGACGGGAGGGGATTAAGGGGAGGGTGAATGATCGCAAGACCCCCTCACCCCTGCCCTCTCCCGCGAGGGGAGAGGGAGAATGGTAAAAACGTTTCTTCCATCGATAACCCCGAACGAAGTCGGGGTCGGTTGCTCGCAATCTCCTCATCGCGGCTCGTACCGCCCGGTTCGCAGCATCCCGTTCAAGCGCGGCCCGCGCTCAGTGAAAGAGATAGTTGGGAACCCATAACACGAGGCCCTGGAAGAAGATCAGGACATAGAGCAGCACGATCATGTAAAGGAGATAGGGGACGCTCTCCCGGGCGATGTCCAGGATGCTCACCCCGGCGATGTAGGCCGAGAGCATCATCGTCGTGCCGACGGGCGGCGTGATCAGGCCGACGGCCAGGGCGAACACCATCATGACCCCGAAGAAGATGGGGTCGGCCCCGACGGCGGTTACCAGGGGCAGCAGGACCGGCCCGAAAAGCAGGACGGCGGGGGAGACGTCCAGCACGCAGCCGACCAGCAGAAAGACCGCCCCGAGGATGGCCAGCAGTGTGGTCGGCGAGTCGATGACGGTTGAAAGAGAAAGCGTGAGCTTCTGCGGGATCATCGAGTAGGCCAGAAGCCAGGTCAGAAGGCCCGCCGTCGAAATGACGATCATCACCACCGCCGAGGAGACGGCCGCATTGAGCATCGAATCGTAGAACCCCTTCCAGGTCAGTTCCCGGTCGATCACGCCGACCAGTATGGCATACAGGACCGCTGCGACGGAGGCCTCCGTCGGCGTGAAGATGCCGGTCATGATCCCGACCAGGATGATCGCCACCATGATGAAGGCGGGCAGTCCCCGGAAAAACGCCACCAGCAGCTCGCGGGCGGTGGCGCGGGGGAATTTCGGGTAGTCCCTGCGCTTGGAAATATACGTCGTGATCGCCAGCATCCCCAGGCCGATCAGGATGCCCGGCACAAGCCCCCCGAAGAAGAGGTCGCGGATAGAGAGGCTCGTGGCCGCACCCGTCAGGATCATCGGGATGCTCGGGGGGATGATGATGCCCATCGTGGAGGCGGTGGCGTTGACGGCGCCGGCAAACCGGGGAGCGTACCCCTGCTTCTCCATGGCCGGGATCAGGATCGAGCCCAGGGCGGAGCAATCGGCGACCGACGAGCCTGAGATGCCGCCCATGAACATGTTGGAGACGACGGTGGCGTTCGCGAGGCCGCCCCGCAGGTGGCCCACCAGCGCACGCGCCAGGTTGATGATGCGCTTTGCCAGGCCGCCGGCGCCCATCAGGTTTCCGGCCAGCATGAAAAACGGGATGGCCACGAAGGGAAACGAATCCACGCTGGTAAACATCCGTTGAAAGGCGACAAGGGGAGGAAGAGGGGTTTCGAGCGCAATATAGGCCAGGGCCGTGAGCCCCAGGGTAAACGCCACGGGCACGCCGATGAGCAGGAGAGCGACGAAGAGGATTGCAATGGTCATTTCGATTCGCCTCCCGTCCCGGCGGGCTGCGCGAGGGCTTCGCCTTTGCGCTTCCCGAAGAACTCGAGGCCGGCTTCGATCATGACCTCGAGGTTGACGATGAACATGAGAAGCCCGCTTACCGGCAGGGCGGCGTATACATAGCCCATCGGGTAGTGAATGGCGCTGGAGCGCTGGACCATGGTCTTCTGCGTGAGCGTCCAGCCATGGACGACCATCATGTAGAAGAAGTACGCCAGGACGATCGCCCCGACGAGCTGCATCAGCGCCTGCTTATCGGGCTTGAGCCTCTCTTTCAGCAACGTGATGCTGAGGTGATGCCCCCTTCGAACGCACAACACGGACGCCAGGAAGATCATCCATACCATCACGTGACGGCCCAGCTCCTCCGTCCAGTACAGGGACTCGTGGAACAGGTACCGGGCGAAGACCTGCGAGCCGATGGCGGCCACCATGACGGCGAGCAGCACGACGACCGTCCAGCGAATCATGGTTTCGAGCATGTCCATATACCGTGTCATGTTTACCCTCAAACCTCCCCTTGTCATATCGGACAGGCAACATAGTACCGCGAAGCGTCATTCCCGCGAAGCTTGTCCTCGCGAAAGCGGGGAGCGGGAATCCTCAAAAGACTGGATGCCGGATCGAGTCCGGCATGACATTGCTGTTATGTGCCGATCAGTACTTCTCGCCTAAATACCGCACTGGCGTCATTCCCGC
>DCVI01000020.1:10364-18209 GCA_002327315.1 Syntrophaceae bacterium UBA2192
TCGCGCCAGGGGCCGTTGTTGATCTTCGTGACCTTCATTTTCGCGAAGAGCTGCTTCTCGATGTCCGCGTTGATCTTCTTGAGCAGCTGGTCGTTGAAGCGCGACGCCTCGACGGCCGCCTGGGTGAGGGCCTTCTGCTGGGCGGGGTCGAGCTTCTTGTACGTGGCGTCGTTCATGACGATCATCATGAAGCCCACGAGGTGATCCGTGATGGCCAGGTACTCGGTGACTTCGTAGAACTTGTTGGCGTAGATGACCCCGAGGGGGTTCTCCTGCCCGTCGACCGTCCCCAGCTGCAGGGCCGTGTAGACCTCGGTGAAGGCCAGCGGCGTGGGTCTGGCCCCGAGGGCTCGCCAGGTTTCCAGGTGGGCCTGCATCTCCGGCACGCGGATCTTCATGCCCTTGATATCGGCAAGGCTCTTGACGGGCTTCTTGGTGGTCAGCTCCCGCGGCGTGCGCATGACATAGTAGAGGATGCGGATGTTGGTCTTCGCAATCAGCCGGGCCCGGATCTTGTCGCCCACCGGCCCTTCCATGACGGCCCGCACATGCGCGTCGTTCTTGAAGAGGAAGGGAAACTCGAGGATGGACATGGCCGGGTCGAAGTTCTGGAGGATGCCCCCCAGGATCGCCCCGTTCACCGTGCCCACCTGGATCCCCTCGGCCACATCCCGCTCACCGCCCAGGACGCCGCCGACGGCGACACTCACCTTCAACGTACCGTTGCTGTACTTCTCGGCCAGCTCGCCGAACTTGACCAGGGTCTGGCTCTGGTGGTCGACCGGCGCGTAGGCCGAGGCGAAGACCAGCTTGACGGGATCGGCCGCCCATGCGCACGGGACGGCGAACATCGCAACGGCCAACGTAAACATCAATGACAGCAGGGTAAACCGTTTCATAGCATCCTCCTTTTTCGTTTGAAGGTTTTGAAGACGGCCCGCGGCCGTCTTGCACCGCTAGTTAAGAGTCATCTTTACCGCATACTCGATGGCGTGCACCAGGCTCAACTCAGACGCCGTGCCCTTGCCCGCCTTGCCGAATGCCGTGCCGTGATCCACCGAGCTCCGGATAATCGGCAGACCGAGGGTGATGTTCACCCCGCTGATGGAATCCCATTTCTGTTTCTCTTCATTCCAGTTGAAACCGACAACCTTGAGGGGAATATGGCCCTGGTCGTGATACATGGCGACGACGATGTCGTACAAGCCGCCCTTCGCTTTCGAAAACAGGCTGTCCGGCGGGACTGGCCCGTCGGCGTTGATCTTCAGCGCCTTTGCCGCCTCGATCGCAGGGACGATCTCGTCGATTTCCTCTCGCCCGAACATGCCGCTCTCCCCCGCATGCGGATTGAGGCCGGCCACCCCGATCCGCGGATCGGCAATCCCGATCTTTCTGCAGGCCTCCCAGGCCAGCTTGATGACTTTCAGCACCCTGTCTTTCTTGACCCGCTCACAGGCCTCCTTCAGGGACACGTGCGTCGAGACGTGAACGACCCGCAGGTTTTCATGGGCAAGCATCATGGTGTAATCTTCCGTATGCGTGTAATGGGCATAGATTTCCGTATGGCCTGAATAATGATGCCCGGCCAGGTTGATGGATTCCTTGTTGATCGGCCCGGTTACGGTCGCGTCAATCTCATGCTTCTGTGCAAGCTCAATCACTTTCCTGATGGCTTCGAAGGCTGCATTGCCCGACATCGCGGACACTTTTCCATACTGCAGCTCCGCCATGTTCACATTTTTCAGATCATAGACATCCAGGGTGCCGAACTGAAACAGGGCCTTGCCGACCTCAGAGATGGAATTGATCTTGAGATCCAGGGAAGTCATCCTCAATGCGTCTTTGATGGCGTTCGCGTCACCGACGATCAATGGGTTGCAGATCGCATAGACTTCTTTCCGCGCCAGGGCTTTCACGGCAATTTCGGGGCCGATGCCTGACGGATCCCCCATGCTGATGCCGATGATCGGTTTCTTCTCAGTCATTCTGATGTCTCCCGATAAATCAAATTATTACAGGGCACGATCAATAGGTTGCGTATTGGACAATCCAGGGATGGATAGCTTCCCGACTGTGTCATTCCTGCAAAGGCAGGAATCCATAAGAAGCTGGATTCCGGATCAAGCTTGTACTCGAGAAATCGGGTATCCGGAATGACAGAACCTTATTTCAGATGGATCTTTGTGCAACCTGTTTTATACCCTCATGAATCTGTGCTGCAGAATCGGGCCGCAGAAATGAAGCGCTCGCACGGCCCGGATTGCGCCTCGCTGACGCTCAAAACATTTTTAAAGCATCGACGGCCTTGCAGAGCGCATCCTCGGCGCCGAATGCGCCGGCTTTTGTCACGACTTTCATGCCGGAGCATTGCCCGCCCTTCAGGACTCCCACGGGGATGCCCGGCGCAACCTCCCGGTCAACCGAGATCCCGCTGGCCGACAGGAGGCTGCAGCAACTCACCGCAATGTCTCCCCCGGTCAGAACAAGGCCGCCCAGGGGTGCATTCAGCGCGATCCGGCGGCAGAGGCTGCCCAGGGCCGCGGCAACCGCTTCGGAGGTCTGCCGGCTGGAAAGGCCCAGCGACAACCCCTCCTCTTTTGTCCTGGCTGCCATTTCGTCGCTGTCTGCTGAAACGATGACAACGTCTTTTCCGGTCCTGATGGCGTCAAGTGCCGCATGGTAACAGCGGTCTGTCTCCGCCTGCGCGGATCCCGGTTTCAAAAAGGCGCTGGGGGACGCTTCAATATACGCCAGGTCTGTCCGCTGCCTCAGCATGGCTACCTGGCCCCGTGTTACGTTGCTTACGCTGCCTGCGATAACCACGACCGGTTTTTTGTCTGCCGATGCGGCGCCCAGCCCCAGTGCCATCGGCACGTATTCCGCCAATCCGGCCGATCCAACCCACAGAATCGGTCTGGCGAGCCGTACGGCGGCCCGTGCGATCGTCTTCAGATGCTCCTCCTGCCATGCATCGCAGACAAGGATAGTCCGGCCGGCCGCAACCAACTGCCTCATTGCCTCCAGGATGCCTTCGGTACCGGCAATGACGCTCTTGATCCCGACATGCCCCACTTTTCTTTTGGTCTGTGCCGCCAGTAACGTCGGAATGTGCGATTCGCTGACGGGACACAGGGGGTCCCTGGCAATTTCCGTCGCTTCCAGGGGGGCGTTTCCCAGGAAATGACACCCTCCCACGGTCGTCCGCCCGTTTCGGGGAAAGGCAGGAGCCACAATGGCAAGCTCCAGCCCGCAGGCATCCATGATGGCGTCTATTTCCGTTCCGAGATTGCCGCGCAGGGTGGAATCGATCTTCTTATAGATGGTCTGGAATCGATCCCTGTCTTTGAAGAGTAAAGCCGTCTGAGTTACTTTTTGATACGCTTCCGTCGGGGATAATGCCCGGCTCTGCGTGTCGACAACCAGCACATCCTCGTCCAGTTCGGCGAGGGAGCCGGGAACTCGCAGTAAAACAATGGCCTTCAAGCCCTGCTTTGCGAACTGGACCCCCGTGTCATTGGCGCCGGTCAGATCATCGGCAATGACCACGATTTTGTTCCTCGATCGGCTCCGATTCGCCATAACGGGTGCAATCCACCATGTGGAATGAGAGGCTGTGCAATTGTGAATACAAAATACATTCATTTGCAGCGGAAGGCAAGCCCGACGTCTCTGGTCTGTCTGGACGGGCAGCTTCGCTGCAGTAACTGGTTGATTAGGGAGAACGGGATTCGGGGAGAAGAGAGCCTACAGCAGACAGCCGACAGTGAAAGAATAGGGATTCAGGATTCCGGCTTCGGGATGAAGAAGTGATATGGGTCATGTGTTACGGGGAAAAAGTGTCTGAGTGTTTGAGTGTTTGAGTGTCTCAGTGTCTGAGTGAAGAGGAAGCCAGGGACGAGGAACCAGAGTGTAGGGACCAGGGGACAGTGAAGATGTGTAATGTGTCGAGTGTTATGTGAAGAAAAGCAGGGATTCGGGCGTCGGGTGAGGCATGTGTTAAGGCAATGAAGACGAGATGCGCAGGACGGGTTTGATGGTTGAGCCGCGCATGGAATCGGCGATGGCCTTGTTGATCTGTTTGAAATCGTAGAACTTCACGAGGCGATCGAGGGGGAAGAGCCCCTTGCGGTAAAATGAGATCAATTGGGGGATGAAGAGCTGGGGCACGGCATCGCCCTGGATGATGCTCAGGGCCTTGCGGCCCCCGGGCAGGCGTCCGGGACCGCTTGCGCCTGTCAGAAGGGCTGCGGTTCCCCCGGGGTTCAGCAGCTCCATCGAAAGCCGGAACATCTCGTCGTTGCCGGTGCCCTCCACGGAGTAGTCTACGCCGCTTCCGGTGATGTCCCTGATGCGTGTCGCGACGTCTTCCCGGCGGCTGTCGATCGTGTGCGTTGCGCCCAGCTCGCGGGCCAGCTTGAGCCGTTTCGGGAGGATGTCGATGCCGACAATCGGCGCGGCCCCGACAATGCGAGCCGCCATGATCGCCGCAAGGCCCACGGAGCCCGTCCCGAAGACGGCAATGCTTTTGCCTGCCTTGACGGCCAGCGAGTTCATCACGGTGCCGGCGCCTGTCTGCAGGCCGCAGCCCAGCGGGGCCAGCAGCTCCAGGGGCAGGTCCTTTTTCACCTTCACGAGATTGCGCACCGTTGCGAGCGTGTGGGTGGCAAAGGAGGACTGGCCGAAGAAATGCCCTTTCACGCCGCTTCGGAGATAGGCATTGCCGCCGCCGGGGCGCCGAAATCCGAAGTTGAGCTCGTAGAGATCCCGGCAATCGGCCGGGCGCCCGCTGCGGCATGCGCCGCAGGCGCCGCAGGACTGGTAGGAAAGGACGACGTGATCGCCGCGCCGGAAGCCTTTCACATTTTTCCCGGCCCGCTCGACGATACCCGCGCCCTCATGGCCCAGGATCAGCGGCCCCTCCGATGCATCGTACCACTCGTTGACGTAGCTGATGTCGGTGTGGCAGATGCCGCTTGCCGCGATACGCACCAGGACCTCGTCGTCTTGCGGACCCTCCATCTCGATGGTCTCGATCGACAGGGGGCCGCCCCTGTGGCGCAGGACGGCCGCCCGGATCGTCTGGGCCTGTTCATTGTCTCGTGCTGCCTTCCGCATCGGCATCGCTCCGTTCCCCATCCGTAGCCGCCGAAGATCGGCCCGGCGTCGAAATGGACAGTGTGCCGCTGCGCGGCAGTGACAAGCAGTGGTCAGTGGCTAGTGACCAGTGGAAGAGAAAGAAAGGGACACGGGAAGAGCTGAACGAGTTCCGTTTCAATGCCCTCTTTCTCGACCTCCCGTAGGAGATAGCCCATCAACAGGGTGGTGTTGCCGTCTTTCCTTGGACTGCCGTTAAAGCCGATAACCTTCATATCCGTCCTCCCTGCCCTTCAAGCGGGCAAAGCTATAGCACAGATCACCACACCGCGATTTCCATCAAGGCTTTCTTTTTGGCTGCTTATCAAGCTTATCTTTTGACTTTTGTTTCTGCTTTTCGTCGTGCTGTTTCTGACTCTTTTCCTTGTCTTTCTTGCCGCCCTTGTCTCCCATTACGTTTCTCCTTTTCCTGTTGTCCAAAACATCTTCTCGCAGCGTGGTTTCTGCTGCGACCGCAGCAGGCCCATCATGATTCATTGTAATCTTACTCTCTTTTCAAAATCCGTCAAATGACCGCTTTCGGGGCCGCTGCGCGGCTCTCTGGTCTATTCCGTCTATCCGGTCTATTCGGTCTATTCCGTCCGAAGACCGGGATGAGGGTATTGGGGAATTGGGCTATACCCTGTCAACCAATTCCTGCAGCGAAGCTGCCTTGGGGGATAGAGGGGGATTTGCATTTCCGCTGTTAGCTGCGGACCGCCGCTGCGCGGTGGGGACGAGGGAGCGGGGTAAAGATTGTTCTCAGGGAATGATCAGGGTCGCCCCTTGAGTCGCCCTGGATTCGGCTGCGACATGAGCCTCGATGACGTGATCGAGGGTGAATCGGGCGCCTATTTTTGCCACCACCAGACCCGCAGAAATGGCTTCAAAGAGAACCGCAGCGTTGGCACGAAATGTCGCAGGATCGGCATTATGCGGGAATACGGATGGCCGGGTCAGAAACAGGCACCCTTTTTTATTGAGCAATTCCGGTTCGATCGCCGGAGCGGGACCCGAGGCGGCGCCAAAGAGGACGACAAGCCCGAAGGGCGCTGCGCAGTCGAGCGACTTGAGGAAGGTATCCTTTCCGACGGAATCGTAGACGACGTTGGCTTTTTTGCCTCCTGTCGCTTCCAGGAGCGCTGCCGGCCAATTCTCCCTGGAATAGTTGATGGCGATGCTGCAGCCGGCCTCGCGGGCGGTTGCGCACTTTTCTTCGGAACTTGCCGTCCCGACCACAAAGGCGCCGAGACCTTTGGCCCACCGGCATAGAATCTGCCCTACGCCTCCTGCCGCCGCATGAACGAGAACGATCTCGCCGGGCTGAACCGCATGTGTTTTCTTCAACAGATATTGTGCCGTCAGCCCTTTGAACAGGAGCGCCGCCGCCTGCTCATCGGACACCCCGGGGGGAATGCCGACCAGCCGCTCTGCCGGCACGTTGCGATAATCGGCGTAGGCGCCGAGACCGGCATTCATGTAGGCAACCCGGTCTCCCGGACGGAGATGATCGACTCCGGGGCCAACGGCCTCCACGACGCCTGCCGCTTCATGGCCGAGTCCTGTCGGCAGCGGAAGCGGATAGACGCCCTTGCGCTGGTACACATCAATGAAGTTGAACCCGATTGCCCTTTGGCGGAGCTGTACCTCTCCGGCCCCGGGAGGAGGCAGTTCGATTGCCTTCACGCTCATTTTCTCCGGGCCGCCGAATTCTTCCAATCTTACTGATCTTGCTGTCTTCATCGAGTTGCCTTTCCCGTTTATGGATTGTATGCTTTCTGGGTACACCATCGCCGGTGACTTTTCAAGATCCGTTCTGCTTCGCGCAAGTAAATGGTTATTGCGTAATGGGTCCTTGGGAAGGAAAGAGCGACGAAAGGGTTCAAGAGACGACAGGATGAACCGCGGGGACGAATGCTGTTTCAGCAGGGATTCGGGGACGCGAGGATGCCGGCGGTCCGTACGGTCAGATTCTCCAGCAGTTCGCAGACATCGTAATCCGAGGCAAACAGGTGATCCTTGCTTTCCCCGTCATCAACGGCGGATCCCTTCTCAACCTTGCCGCCGTAGAGTTCTCTCATCGTATTCATCGTCCGGGCGCCCGGATGAAGCCGGGACGTGACGCACAGATTTCGAAAGTCTTCAATGGGATTGTAATACGAGACCAGCAGGCCTCGCGTAATCCTCCGGCCCTTGCCCACAGAGACACTGTGACGCCCGCTTACGTAGATTTCTTTGTCCGATTCGATCATATCGATATCGCCTCTTTGTTGAAGTGCCTTCAAGATCCTGTGAACACTTTCGACATCGCCTTCTGCCAGGAGATCCTCCAAACGCCCCGCTTCGGACATGTTGTCAAATATAAGGGATTTATGACAAACATCGCTACAAGCTCTGGACGGGATGCGGCAGATCGAATACATAATCATTGAAGTCATAAAAACTGTCAGTGAGATCGCAATAGTAATCATATGTCCTCGCCCAGGAATCCTCCTGACTGGCGTATTTTCCCGATTCGATTTTTCCTGGATTTGAAGCAGAAGAGCAGAATGAATGTCGATATGTAACAGATTTGAAATCTGTTCCGTTCCAGGTCCGGCCATGCGACTCAGGATGATCTTTGTTAACAATCAACTGCAAGAAGATTACCAGAAAAGAGCACTGGAGGATGATTGTCTCAAGTGTTCATAATTAGTCCGTCCTGAAAAATGC
>DCVI01000101.1 GCA_002327315.1 Syntrophaceae bacterium UBA2192
TCGGCCGAAAGGACCAGGTCGATCAGCAGCGGCCTTCTCTCCCCATAGAGCGGCAGGGCATATTCGTAGTGTCCTTTGCCGAGCATGTCCCTTGCCGCAATCCCGGTCATGGTCTCCATCGAGCGGTTCCACGCGATGACCTTCCCGTCCCGGTCGATGACGAAGGTGGCATCGGGCAGGAACGAGATGATGTCCGAGAGCCGCCTCTCCGAATCCCTCAGGGCCTTGTCGGCCCGGTTGCGGTCCTCGATCTCCAGGATCAGGGCCTGGTTGGCCACCATGAGCTCCGAGGTTCGCTCCCGGACGCGCTGTTCGAGTTCGTCCTGGTAACGCTGCAGGGCTTCTTCACCTCGCTTGCGGTCCGTAATGTCCAGGGCCGTAAAGACAACGCCCGCGGATATGTCGGAGGGGTCGATCGCCTTCGAGCTGAGCAGGATGTCCAGCAGCGTGCCGTCCTTGTGCTTCCACCGGGTCTCGATCGCACCGATGCCGCTCTGCCGGACCTCGATGTACTTCTCGCGGCCCACGCGCTCGTATTCCTCGTCGCTCTCGTAGAGGATGCGGGCGGTTTTTTCCGCCAGATCCTCGATGGAATAGCCCAGCATGCGGGCTACCTGGTCGTTTGTCCAGCCGAGCACCCGTTTGTAGACAAGCCCGATCCCGATCGGGGCGGCCTGGAAGATGCTTTTCAGCAGCGTCTCGCTCTGCCTCAGGCTCTCCTCCGAGCGCCGCCGGTCCGTGATGTCCTGGGTATAGATGACCAGCCGGCTGACCCTGCCTCGTGAATCGAAAATCGGGTAGAGGCTGTGTTCGAGCCAGCGCCCGTCCCGCCCGTCGCTGAACCGGAGGGGCTGCCCGCTTTTCAAGACCTCCCCGAACCGTTCCCTGCGGTGCTCCGCGAGCGATGGGTCCAGATAACCATAGAATGAGGTTCCGATGATGCCGTCGAGCGGCCTGCCGAGTCGCCGCGCGAAGGTTTCGTTGGCTGCCAGCACCAGCCCCTCTGAATCGATTAGCGCAAAGGATTCCGTTGCGGCGTTGAGCATGGCGCTCGCCGTCTCGAGGCTGTCTCGAAGGGCTTCCTCGGCCCGCTTGCGCTGAGTGATGTCGTTGTAGACGACAAAGGCCGCCTGCTCCCCCGCGTATTCGATGATGTTCGCGGAGACAAGCACCCAGCGCACCGCGCCTTTGGCTGTTTTCAAGGCACATTCATATTCGGTCACCCGCCCCGAAGCCGACAGGTCCGCAACGAAGCGATCCCGATCCTCTGCACGGACCCAGTGGTTGAGGGCCTGGGTTCCGATCGACTCGGACAGGGGCAGCTCGAACAGGACGGAAGCCCGTTCGTTGATGAAGAGGATGCGCCCGGTGGCAAGAAAAGTGACGACGACGGCGAACTGCGCGTTGTCGACGAGCATCCGGTACCGATGCTCGCTGTCCCGCAGGGCCTCTTCGGCGCGCTTGCGCTCCGTGATATCGTGAACGATGGAATAGAGAAGCCTCGTGCCCTCCAGGAGGATCGGACCGCTGTTGACCTCGACGTCGCGGATCGTGCCGTCGGCAAGGCGGTGCCGGAAAAGGAAAACGCGCGGTTCTTTCTTCACGGCCCGCTTCATTTTCAGGCGGACATCCCCGGCGTCGAGCATGTTGATGTCGCTGATCCGGAGCGTCTTCAGCTTCCTGGCCGTGTAGCCATAGAATCGTACGGCTGCCCGGTTGGCATCCACGATCCGGCCGCTTTCCGGATCTATGATCAGCATGACGGTGTGGTTGTCCCTGAAAAGGCTCTTGTAGAGCTCCACTCCCTCCCATGGGAGCACATCCGCAGGCTTGCGTTCCGCCGCGCCGCTCTTCGGGGCCTCCGGGCGGTTCCTGCCGCCCCGCAGCTCTTTTACAGGCGCCGCGGGCTTTTTGTTCCGGGCGGAAGGCTTCACAGGACGCTTTGTCGGCATAAGAAACCTCTTACGACAGGATCGGGGGGACCGCTGTCGACTCCTGCGGGGTCTAAGGCGCCTTTGCTCGGCAATTCTTGCAACACATCGGCAAGACGGATCATTTGAACGGAAAGCAATGCCGCCGACGGCATGACGAGCCGGCCTGGCGCGCGGGATCCGCAGTGAATTCATCTAACGGATCGAGCCCGGAAATGTCAAGAATTATAAGAGAAACGGCCTCTTTGCGGATGCCTTCACGCCAGGCTCCCTTGACGCGCCAAAGCCAACCGTGTTAGTGTAAATAAAACTACATCAGGAGGGAACAACCATGGCACGAATCCCTCTGCAGATCACGTCCCGTAATTTCGAGCTCACCGGCGAAATCGAATCCTTCATCCAGAAAAAATCGGAAATACTCGACAAGTTCCATCGCGACATGATGAGCTGCCGGGTCTTGCTGCAAGTTCCCCACCGGAACCGCAGCTCCGGGCTTGTCTACAACGCGAGGATCGACCTCGCCCTGCCCGGCAAGGACATTGTCATCCGGCGGGAGGCCCACGAGGACCTGCACAGGGCGATCAACCTCGCCTTTGACGCCGCCCTGAAACGAGTCCAGGCCTATGCCCGCAGGAAGCGCGGAGAGGTCAAGCGCCATGAGGAGCCGCCGCGCGGACGGGTGGCATCACTGTTCCCGGAGGCCGGCTACGGGTTCCTCGTCTCCGCGGACGGCCGGGACGTCTATTTCCACCGCAACAGCGTGTTGAATGAGCGCTTCGAGGACATGGAGGTGGGGATGGAAGTCGTTTTCGTCGAGGAACAGAGCCTGAGAGGCCCGCAGGCGAGCAGCGTCCGAACAAAATAAAACGTGGCTAGTGGTTAGTGGTTTGTGGCTAGTGAAAGAACAAGGCTCTTTTCTTCACTAGTCACTAGT
>DCVI01000167.1 GCA_002327315.1 Syntrophaceae bacterium UBA2192
GCTGTCGCTGCCGAGGGCGACCGCGACGTGTGGACCGACGAGATCCGGCAGACGCTGGAAGGGCGCGTGATCCGCGACGAGATGAACGCCTGCATCCGGGAGGTTATCTACCGGCTGCCGGAAAACTACCGCACCGTTATTATCCTGGGTGACCTGGAGGGCTTTTCGGACCGGGAAATCGCGCAGATCCTCGGCCTGAACTTGAGAAACGCAAAGGTCCGCCTGCACCGTGCGCGGGTGCAGTTGAGGGAAGCCCTCGAGAAGGCTTGCGTCTTCTACCGGAGTGAAGACAACGAACTCGCCTGCGACCGAAGGGAGCCGTTTCCAACATTCGCAACCGATGAACCGGAAGGCCCGGACCCTGTTCGAAGGGCTTCGGGCCCTCGGCTTTCCTGCCGCTATTTCTTCCCCAGAGTGGTCTGAAGAGATGCAAGCCCTTTCAGGATTTCGTCAGCCCCGGTGTACTTCTTGGCCTTCTTGCCCGGGGAGAGAATGACGCAGGTCGGTGTGGAGTCCACCCGATGCTGCTTCATCAGCCCGTTCAACGCAGGCTGAACAGCACGGAAGTCAAAGGGAGTATAAGCGATTTTCTCCTTTCGGAACGCCTCCTCGATCCTCTCGTCCATCCAGAACACATTCTCCTTTCCCGCCAGTGCAAAGAGAACCTGTCTGGCCCGCACGGCTGCCCTGTAATCCGGCGCCGCCTTGGCGGCATAGAGATAGAACTTGGCAAACAGGGGCGTCTCCCTGTGCATGGGCGTGTCCACGAAACGGATCTTCGCAATGCCCTGTTTGTAGAGCTCGTCGAGAACCGGTTCGAGCTTCGGCTCCAATGCCTGGCATGGCGGGCAGAAGTAGTCCGAGAAGATGAGAACCTCGTTGGGGCCTTGGCCAAAGGAGGGAATAGTTTCCTTTTCTGCACCGGCAGCCGGGGCGACGGAGATGATGAAAACGAGAAGGCAGAAGAAAACGACAGACACGGAAAAGGACCGGAGAAATGTCAACATTTTCATCGATTTGCGGCTAGCCACGATACGTCCTCCATTCGATGGATCTTACCTTCTTCGATCTGCAAACAGCAGGCCATGCCGGCTCGATGAGTCGAAACGCAAGGAAGTCCCGATCCTGTGGGCCGGTCACCACCCCGCGCAGAACCGTTTTCAGTTGCCCCTGCACATTTCCCGACCCAGTTTCCGCAAGGTCGCCAGGCCTTTCGGTTCCCGGTCCAGAAGCGGGACGAAGAGCATGGGCTTGTTGAACCGGGTCCTGATATCGGTCAGGTATTTGTCCTGCTGCCTTCGTCTTTTCCTGAAAAAGGCATTGTCCCCTGAATCCTTCGGGAGCAGGTAATTCACGGCGACCATGGCCGTCTCGATCCCGACCTGTTTTTTCAGGTCCTCGGCAGCCCTCCAGGCCTCGACAATGGGCGTATATTCCGGGTACATGACGAAGACAAAGGAACTCTTCGCCGCATTTCGCATCTTTTCAATGACGGCGTTGTACTTGCCCAATGTCTCTCCCGATGTCTGCTTTGTGAGTGTCCCGAGGTCGATAAACCCTTTCCAGTCCGAGGGAAGCTCCAGGAGCCTCAACGTGTGACCCGTCGGCGCCGTATCGAAGATGACGACGTCATAGCCTGTCACTTCGAAATAGCTCATGAACTTCTCGAAGGCGGCCATCTCTTCGGCGCAGGGTGAGTTGAGGTCTTCCTCGATGGACGTTCTTGTTTCCTCGCTTTGCTCCTGGACGGCATCCAGGATTCGCTCCTTGTATTCTTCCAGGGCCTGCCTCTGGTCTATGCGGGCTGCGAATAGATTGGGCACACCAAGGATGTTGGTGGGCTCGTGCCCGATCTTCTGCCCGAAGATGTCGTGCAGGTGCGACGCCGGGTCCGTCGTGACAATCAGTGTCCTGTATCCCTTTTCGGCCATGGTGACGGACGCGGTGCAGGCTATGGTACTCTTGCCGACGCCGCCCTTTCCCGTGAAGAAGACGAAGCGCGACCCGTTGGCAGGAGCAAACAGGGAAGAACAGAAATCCTCCCGGTTGTTCATCCAGTCGAAAGCGTCCGGGGTCGTGGTTTCGGTCGTCAAGATTCCGGATTTGTCCGCCCGTCCTTCATAAACGAAATCACTCACGGCTCTCAGCAGGTCAATGCCCGTCACCTCGGTATCCCGAAGGGGATAGTAGGTTTTGGGCACTTCACTGAATTCCGCCTCGATGCGCTTGATGATTTCTTTTTCCGCCTCTTTTTTCGTTCTGAAAAAATCGTCGGTGCATGCTTCGTCAGGCAGGATCCCGTTGACGATGAGAAAACTGGTTTGGATCCCGAGCTTCGACAGCTCCCGGGAACTCCGAGCCGTCTCGAGGACGGAGGCGCTTTCGGGCTTCAGGACAAAGACGAAGGACGTCCTGTCATGGTCCTGAAGATAGGAAATTGCCTTTTCGTATTTCGCCTTTGCACTCTGAAGAGAGGCGCCCGGGCCGATGCAGGTCGAGCTGCTGTTCGCCAGGGTCTCGGTCCAGCCGCTCGGGAGCTCCAGGAGCCGGATCGTGTGACCCGTCGGCGCCGTGTCAAATATGACGACATCGTAACCCGGGTCATCCATGAACTCGATGAATTTGTCGAAAGCTGCGACCTCTTCCACGCAGGGACTGCTCAGCTGCTCTTTAATGACCGCTATGTTTTTTTCGTCCAGGATCTCGCGCACGGGGGCTATGATCCGCTCCCTGTATTCCTCCGAGGCCTCGTCCGGGTCAATCTCGATGGCATGAAGATTTTCAATGCCGTGGATCGGCGTGATGTGGTGTCCGATCTTCTGGCTGAAGATGTCCGAGAGATTCGGTGCGGGATCCGTTGTGACGAGAAGGGTTTTATATCCCTTTTGGGCAAGCCACACGGCCGTTGCGCAGCTCATGGTGCTCTTGCCGACGCCGCCCTTGCCGCTGAAAAAGATGAATTTGACTTCCTTCGTTTTGGGAACAACGACGTCCTTAATCATGACTCATTCTCTCCGCCAGGATCTTTTTTAATTCGTCGTATTTGAGGTATCTCTGTCTGGCGACGATCTCGCCATTGATCGTCGTGATCGGCAGGATGCCTTGTCCGTTTTCCTTCACCAGTTGCAGCACTTCCCGGTTCAGCGAAAACAGCAGGGGGTTGAAAGCCAGTCCGGCACGGGTTATCTTGAGGCCTTCGAATTCGGACGGCAGCTTCTTGATCGTTTCGCTGAACTCGATCAGTTCCTTGTCCGGTTCGGGTCCGCATAAGCCGGTTGAACAGCACATGGCACCCTCGTAGATAATCAACTCATTTCGCGGCATTTACTTCATCTCCTGTCTTGCATGCGACGTTTATCGTAACGATTGATGTTTTCTGCCCTGATGAGCTTCAGGGCCGCCATCCACTTTTCGCTTTTAAGTCCATCGACGCATTTCCCATCTTCTCTCAGGGACAATCTGAGTTTCAGCCTCTCAATTTCAGCGGTAAAAAGCTCGGCAGGCAGATTGCCAATAGCCAGCAGCAGATTTTTATGAAAAGTGCTTTCGGGGTTGGCGATGGAAAAATGTACCCATCGTCCTTCTTTCCTTTCTTCTACGATTCCGGCTGTTTTGAGGATCTTGAGATGTCTCGAGATGTTGCAGTGGCTGACCTCAAGGGCATCCATGATCTCGCAAACGCAGAGATCTTTCCTGGCTTCACAAAGAAGCCGAATGATCTTCATGCGGGTCGCATCCCCCAGCGATTTGAACTGTTCGACAAACTCGTTCATAGGCATCCACCATATTCACGTATTCACTTATGTGCATATAATAGTCGTGAAAATGTTCCTGTCAAGGGAAAAGGATGAGAGGGGGCAGGGTCCGGTGGCGGCCGCGGATTCAGCCGATCAAGGTGTAGATCTTGTAGGCCGTCATGACGACGATGAGGACGCCGAAGATCTGTTTCAGGCGCCCGCTGGGGACGTAGAGGCTTGTGAGCCTCGCCCC
>DCVI01000072.1:0-13087 GCA_002327315.1 Syntrophaceae bacterium UBA2192
CGGCGGCAGCATCCGGATCCACCGCACCCATGTCCAGCAGAAGCTCTTCGAGACACTGGGGTTGAGCGCGGAAGATTCGCGCAACAAGTTCGGGTTCCTGCTCGACGCCCTCGAGTTCGGGACACCGCCGCACGGCGGCATCGCCTTCGNNCGACGTCATCGCCTTCCCGAAGACGCAGAAGGCAACCGATGCGATGACCGACGCACCGTCGAAGGTGAGCATCGAGCAGCTGATGGAGCTCTCGCTGAAGATCGTCCAGTGAGCCGCAGGAGGGATTCGGGAATCGGGAATCCGGCTTCGGGAAAAAAAATTTGTCCATCCCGACTCCTGACGCCTGAAGCCCGATGCCGGGCACGAAGTGCCATCCCGTGCCCGTTACGTTTTTACCTATTGACAAAGGCGGGATGATTCTTTAAGGAATCAGTGAAGTTCTTCTTCCCCGGTAGCATTGACCGGAGAGAGGGGAGGAAAAGCGAAAAAAGGAAGGCATTCCACCGTGGTGCAGTTCGGGAACATCAACCGCCGGCTTGAAATGAGGCTGGATTCGGCATGCCTGAAGGCCGCTGAACCGAAGCCTGCGATCGTTCCGGCCCGGGGTGGTCCCTCCATGACTGGTTGAATCCAATTTCTAAAAGGAAGAGACAAGGGAGGGAACACAAAAGCGTTTCCTCCCTTTTTTATTTCGACCGGACCGTGCAGTCGACGCACCATGGCCGATTCGTTACACATCCAACGCAGGTGCAGGGAGAATCAACATGGCAAAGTGGAACAAGGAAAAGCGGGTCCTCGATCACGAGCACACAAAATTCTGGCGTTATGAGGTGAAGGACGTCGAGCACCCGAACCTCCAGAAGGACGTCTTCCCCTACGAGGAAGTCTGCCGGATCGTTTTCGACCACAAGCTCGTTTCGATGAGTCCCGCCGAGGACATCTTCATCACCGACACGACCTTCCGGGACGGCCAGCAGGCCCGACCGCCCTACACGGTCAAACAGATCGGCGACCTGTACAAGATGATGAGCCGGCTGGGCGGCGAAAAGGGCGTCATCCGCCAGACGGAGTTTTTTCTTTACAGTCAGCGCGATCGCGAGGCGCTCGAGGCCTGCCGCAGCATGAATCTGCGATACCCCGAGATCACCGGCTGGATCCGCGCCGTGAAGGAGGACGTCCCCCTGGTCAAGGAGATGGGTCTCAAAGAGACGGGCATCCTCACGTCGGTATCGGACTATCACATCTTCCTCAAGCTGGGCGTCACACGCAAGCAGGCCATGGAGATGTATCTCGACGTGGTGCGCTCCATCCTCGAGGCGGGGATCATCGCCCGGTGCCATTTCGAGGACCTCACCCGGGCGGACATCTACGGCTTCGTGATCCCCTTTGCCATCGAACTGATGAAACTGCGCGAGCAGAGCGGCATCGACGTCAAGATCCGGCTGTGCGACACCATGGGCTACGGGATCACCTATCCCGGCGCGGCCCTGCCCCGAAGCGTGGACAAGATCGTCCGGGCCTTCATCGAGGACGCCGGGGTCCCCGGGCACCTGCTCGAGTGGCACGGCCACAACGACTTCCACAAGGCCCTGATCAATGCCACGACGGCGTGGCTCTACGGCTGCAGCGGCGCCAACGGAACCTTGATGGGTATCGGCGAGCGAACGGGAAACCCGCCCGTCGAAGGCCTCATCTTCGAGTACATCCAGCTTCACGGGGACAATCACGGGATCGACACCACGGTAATCACGGACATCGCCGACTACGTCAGACGGGAGATGAACTTCAAGATCGCCCCCAACTATCCCTTTGTCGGTTCCGAGTTCAACGTCACCCGGGCGGGCGTGCACCTCGACGGTCTCGTGAAGAACGAGGAGATCTACAACATCTTCGACACGACGAAAATCCTGAAGCGTCCCATCATGCTCGAGATCACCGACAAGTCGGGCAAGGCGGGAATCGTTCACTGGATCAACTCCCGGCTCGATCTCAATAACGGGGAGCTCATCGACAAGCGCCATCCCGGCATCTCGGCGATCCACAAGTGGGTCATGAAGCAATACGAGGGGGGCCGCATGACGAGCATCTCCAACAACGAGATGGAGAAGGTCGTCCGCAAGTTTCTCCCCGAGCTCTTCATGTCCGATCTCGAGAAGATCAAGTACCGCGCGGCCCAGGCCGCCGTCGCGGTCGTGCAGCAGGTGATCGACCATCCCGTCATGAAGGCGCTGAACCCGGAGATGCAGGAGCCGATCATGCAGCAGTTCATCGACGAGAACCCCTCGATCCAGTTCGCCTACGTCGTGGACACGCACGGCAAAAAGGTCACGCGCAACATCACCCACATCGCGGACCGAGCGAAGTACGAGAACTACGGCGTCGGCACGGACTACTCGAACCGCGAGTGGTTCATCCGGCCCATGGAAACCGGCAAGATCCACGTGACGGACTTCTACATCTCCAAAATGACGGGCGCTCTCTGCATCACCGTCTCGGCGCCCATTGTCGACGAGAACGACGAGATCCGCGGCGTCTTCGGCGTGGACATCCGCTTCGAAGAGTGGACCAAGAGTGTGGAGCTGATCTCCGAGGCCACCGAGCGCGCCCTGAAGGCGGAGTACGAGGCGAAGAAGAAGTCGGACCACTGGTTCTAGCTTGCAGGCGTAAACGCCTGCGGGCTTCAGGCATCAGGATTCGGGCTTAAGATTTTCAACGGAATGGCGGCAGTGAGAGTTGCCGCCCTTTTTTGATCTCGTGATTCATGATTGTTTCACTATTATATATTTATACATATATGTAGATAGTATTTAATTATACGACATATATGTAGTCATATTTGACCGGTAGAGCGTCTTCCCCCGCCAGGACTCATTTCATATATCTCCTTTTGTATCAGCTAATTAAATACTTTATTTCGCTTTTTCTCCAGTATGGCACAAGCCTTGTTCTAGCAATCCACGAACGCCACGACGCAAACACCCCCTGGCCGCAGGCTCTGCTGTCTTCCCCCTCAGCCGGGCCTGCGGTCCCTCCTCCATCAAACGGCGAGAGGTTTGCCGTCGAAGGAGGATGCCCTTTTGCGGCGACGATTCGCAAGGCCATTAAACTTTGAAGGGAGATATTGATATGACGAAGGCTGTATTGGATCGGATCCTGAGACTTGTTATCGCATCATTCCTCATCCTGGGCATCGGAACCAGCCTGATCACCGAGGCGAGGGCCCAGGAGGCCAAACCTGCCGCCCCGGTTGCTCCGGTCACAGAAGAAGAAAAGCCTGCGACCGATTTCACCGTATCGGCCCTCAGCGCCTACATCTGGAGGGGCCAGCAGCAGACAAAAGACAGCATCGTCATCCAGCCCTCCGCGACGGTCGGGTACAAGGGATTCACGGCCAACCTCTGGGGTAACCTGGATACCAATCCCTACTCGACGACGGATGCCTCCTACTCCAGCAGCTGGACGGAGACGGACCTGACCCTCTCCTACAGCAAGTCCTTCGGGCCCGTCACGGGAGGGATCGGATACATCTATTACGGTCTGAACGCCCCGAACGCGGGAGCAGCCGACCCGCTTGATTCCCAGGAGCTCTTCATTTCGCTTGCCGGAAATGTCCTGCTGACCCCGACGTTCACCGTCTACAAGGAGATCGATCATTACCACCAGTGGTATTTCCTCTTCGGGGTGTCCCACACCTTCGAACTCACCAAGATGATCGGCCTGAAACTCGCCGGTTCGTTAAGCTACCTCTTGAGTGACGACGCATCGACCTATCCGAAATATGACGACAACGCTCTGCCGACGACGGACAAGTACAGCAATTTCCACGACGGCGTAATCTCGGCGACGCTTCCCATCACGCCGTTCAAATATGTCACCATTGCCCCGACTGTATCCTGGGTGTTCCCGTTGGGCGACGATGCAAAGAACGAAATGAAGGGCCGCAGCAAGAACGGCCAGCAAGATAACTTCTTTTACGGCGGAATCAATGTGAGCTTCGCCTTCTGATCCTTGCGCGCCAAAGGCGCACGTGACCAGTGATCAGTGACCGGTGAAACGAAAAAGGATCGGGGAATGTGCTTCCCCGATCCTTTTTATTGTTCATCTTTTTCTTGCTTTGCCTACACCCTACACCCTCGTCCCTACACCCTTTCCCCTAGTCCTCGTCAATGATCCACTGCTCATAGGGCAGCTCCGTCGGGTGAAAGGCGTCCTCCTCGAGCTCTTCGATGAACCGCGAAGGCCGCAGGGGCACCATGCCCATCCCGCGGGAATAGTCGATCAGGGGGTGGCAGAGGTAGAGCTGGTCCTTGGCGCGCGTGGTGGCGACGTAAAAAAGCCGCCGCTCCTCTTCCTCGCCGCCGGCCTCGTTGAGCGCGCGGGCCAGCGGGATCATGCCTTCGGCACACCAGATGATGAATACAACGGCCCACTCCAGACCCTTGGCCTGGTGGATGGAGCTGAGAATCACCTGGTCCTTAGCCTCGGCAGCGCCCGAATCCTCGTTCTCCGTCGTGTTCGTCAGCAGCGAAAGTTCCGCAAGGAAGTCCGTCAGGTTCGCGAAACGGCTCGAGAAATTGGCCAATTGGATCAGATCCTCTTCCCGCGAGAAGCTGTCCGTGTAACGCTCCTGCAGATCCTCACGGTACCCGCGATTGAGAAGCAGGTGGATGAGGTCGGAAGGCGCCTGCTCGGCAATCTTGTCGCACAAAAGCGCAAGGGTCTCGCCAAGCCGGACAAGCCCTGGAGCCGCCGCCTTCCCGACGCGCTTCACCCAGGCGGCATCCCGGATAGCCGCCAGGGGGTCTTTCTCGGCCGCCAGCGCCTTCCAGACCCGGTCCGCCGTGACTTTTCCCACCTTCTCGTAGAGCCCGAGCACCCTTTTCCAGGCTGCCTCGTCCAGGGGGTTTACGAGCACCCTCAGGTAGGACGTGATGTCCTTCACGTGGGCCATCTCGAAGAAGCGGATGCCCGAGCGGATCTCGAAGGGAATGCCTCGCCTTGTCAGCTCCATCTGGAGCTCCATGGAGTGGTAATGGGCGCGGTACAGAACGGCTATCTCCTTGATGGGAATCCCCTCCATGATAAGATCCATGATCCGCCGTGCAACGAAGGCCGCCTGCAGGGTGACGTTTCGTACCGGAACGTAGACGGGCTTGAAACCGCCTTTGCGCACGGCCCGCAACTCCTTCTGGAACTGGTCGTGGTTCCGGACGATGCTCCGGTTGGCCAGGTCCAGGATCTGCGGGGTGCTGCGGTAGTTCGTCTCGAGCTTGAAGACCTTCGCATCGGGGTAGCGGTCCGGGAATCGCAGGATGTTTTCGAAATTGGCCCCCCGGAAGGAATAGATACTCTGGTGGTCATCGCCCACTACCATGAGGTTGCGATGCCGGGAGCCGAGCAGGTCGAGAATCGCCGCCTGCAGACTGTTGGTGTCCTGGTACTCGTCGACCAGGATGTGCAGGAAATGCTCTGCGTATTCGCGGAGGGCCTCCGGCTCGTTTCGCAGAAGTTCGAGCCAGTTTGCCAGCATATCGTCGAAATCCATCATGTTGAGAGATTTCTTCCGCTCGCGGTAGCTGCGGGCGATGTCGACGATGTCCTCCAGGAGATGATTGAAATGCGGGTATTTCAGCCCGACGACATCCTCGAGAGGGGTCACGGTGTTGACGGAATAACCGATGATCTCGCCAAGCACATTCCCCTTGGGGAACCGCCCGGCCTTTGTGTCGATCCCGGCATCGGCAATGCAGGCGTTCAGGAGCGACTTCGTGTCGTCCGTATCCATGATGGAGTAGTTCCTGCCGTAGCCCAGCCGGTAGCCCTGTCGCCGGAGCACCCGGTTTGCAATGTGGTGAAAGGTCCCGCCCCATAGCCTCCGCACATCCACTCCGGAAAGGAGCTCCACGCGTCCCAGCATCTCCCGGGCGGCTTTGTTCGTGAAGGTTGCCAGAAGGATCCGCTCCGGCGGTGTTCCCTTGTCGATCAACCGGGCCACCCGGTAGGTGAGGGTCCGCGTCTTGCCGCTCCCTGCGCCGGCGATGACGAGCATCGGACCCCCTTCGGCGGTGACGACGCGATACTGTTCCGGATTCAGATCTCTTTCGTAATCGATCGGCAAGGTCTTTCTCCTTAAGAGACGGTTATATTCCCTCTTCGCACGATCCGCCAATAAAAATCCCCCTCTTTCCCTCTATGACGGCCCTTACAAAAATTTCCCTCTCCCTTGAGGGGAGAGGGCCAGGGTGAGGGTGAAAAAAGGTGTGGGGATTATTCCCCCTCACCTCGATCCTCTCCCCCGCAGGGGAGAGAAAGGCTAAGGTTCGCAACCTTTTACTTCAGTGCCTTCTTCACCGCCTCGACCGTATCGGCGCTCGAGATCGACGTGAAGTTCTTCAGAAGTCCCTCTTTCTCGTAGAAGCCGATGAGGGGCGCCGTCTTCTGGTTGTACGTCTCGAGCCGGAAGAGGATGGCCGTTTCCGTCTCGTCGTCGCGCTGGACGACCTTGCTTCCGCACTTCTTGCAGGTCCCGTCGGCTGCCGGGGGCATGCTCTTCACGTTGTAGATCTCCTGGCAGGTTGGGTTGGAGCAGGTGCGGCGCGTGGTGAGGCGGTCCAGGATCACCTCGCGGGGCACCTCCAGGTTCACCACCATGTCGAGCTTCAGATTGAGCTTCTTCAGGATCACCTTCAGCGCATCGGCCTGGGCGATGGTCCTGGGAAAGCCGTCGAGGATGAAACCCTTCGCGCAGTCGGGTTCCTGGAGCCTGACTTCCATGATCTTCATGATCAGCGCATCGGGCACAAGGTCGCCGCGGTCCATGTAGGCCTTGGCCTCTTTGCCGAGATCGTTCCCTTCGCGGACGGAAGCCCGCAGGATGTCGCCCGTGGAGATCTGAACGGATCCGTCATAGTCGGTCAGAAGTTTGGCTACGGTGCCCTTGCCCGCGCCGGGCGCCCCTAACAGGATGGTTTTCATATCAATTCTCCTTTAATCGCTGCGGGTCGAATTCCCCGAAGCTTGCTTCGAATGTGTCATTCCCTTCGAAAGTGGGAATCCATGATGGATGCCCGTTTTCACGGGCATGACGTCCTTGCTTGATACCCCTAGCTTGCTGCGGGGTCGTTCATTGCCAGAGTGGGTGGTTTGTTTACAGGAATTTAGAATTTTAGGGGAAATCGGGAAACCGGTCAAGGAATACTTGGGGATGCGCGCCCGGCCGGGGACTCGCATCAACGCCCGCAGGATAGGCGGCTATCCCCCGCGGGGAAATCACCGGCAGGCTTCCCCCTCCGTGTTTTTGAGCCGAGTGGTACGCAGTTTGCTTGTTATTCTGCGTCTAAGAAAAAAGTATTAAGGTTCCTCTTGGGGATGACGATAAGAACTTTTGTTCAGGACCTGTTCGCCCATGGGCGATCCGCCGTGTGATGCATGAGGCACAGGCGAAGTCGATGGACCCTTCGCATTTCTATCTGGCATGATCAAAAAAGACTCGGGCATGAATATTCACCCTCGGGAGGCATAATATGGACGCTCAAGTGACTGCAGTGAATGAGCCGGCAAGGGCGGAAGCGACGCGGGAAGGAAAGTACCTGACCTTTTCACTGGCCGGCGAGGAATACGGCATCGGCATTCTCAAGGTAAGGGAGATCATCGGCATGATGACCGTCACCCCGGTGCCCCAGACGCCCGAATTCGTCAAGGGCGTCATCAACCTGCGCGGGAAGGTCATACCCGTCATCGACTTGCGGCTTCGCTTCGGACTGGACGCCACGGCCTACACGGAGCGCACCTGCATCATCGTTGCGGAGATCCACAGCGAGTCGAGCGCAGTGCCCATGGGGATCGTGGTAGACGCCGTCTCGGAGGTTCTCAACATCCGCGGCGCCGACATCGAGAATACGCCCACCTTCGGGGTGAAGCTCAACACGGACTTCATCCTGGGGATGGCCAAGACAGGCGGAGGCGTCAAGATCCTTCTCGACATCGATAAAGTACTCGGGGCATTCCAACTCACGATTCATTGATTTGGTTCTATGTCTCTTTTATTCATTTTTTTCATTTTTTTTGCCCTAAAGGGAGGTAGCAGCAAATGAAAAAGAGAACTCTCGGTTTCAAGTTAACGCTCGGCGGGATCATGCTCGTTTTGATCCCGATCGTGGTCGTCGGGGGCTTCGCCCTCTATAAGGCGACAGGGGCTCTGGAGGACATGGCCAAGGGTCAGGCCACGCAGATCGCCAAGAACATCTCCGACATGATTGAAGTGGCCCTGAAAGAGGAAATGAAGGTCGCCTCGCACCTGGCAGTTCAGCCCTACGTCATTGAGGCGGCATCCAAATCTTCCAAGGACGGTGCGGCCAAGGCCTCCGGCGAACTCGAACGGCTCTCGACGGAATTCGCGAAAGTGATGAAGCAGAGCGGAAGCGACTACGAGTCCGTCTTCGTGGCCGATGCCGGCGGCACGATCGTTGCCGATGGCAGCAACGGCAAGACAAAAGGCATCGCCGTTGGAGACCGCGATTATTTCAAAGAAGCCAAGAGCGGCAAGGTTTTCATCGGCGCTGCAAGCAAATCCCGGGCATCGGGCAAACCCGTTTCGGTTGTCAGCGCGCCGGTCTACGGCCCGGGCGGTGAATTCGCAGGAATGGTGGGGGCCATCCTCAACGTCGATTTTCTTTGCGAACGGATTCAGTCCGTGAAGATAGGACAAACAGGCTATGCCTGGATGATCGATAAAAGCGGCCTCTTCGTCGCCCATCCGAAAAAAGAGAACATCCTGGAGGTCAATGCCGCCAATCTCGACGGCATGAAGGAGATCGCCGGCAAAATGATCGCCCGCGGTTCAGGCGTCGAGGCCTATACGTTCCAGGGCACAAAGAAGATCGCGGGCTTCGCTCCCGTCGACTACACGACATGGAGTGTCGCCATGACACAGGACGAAGCGGAGGTTCTCTCCTCGGCCCACATGATCCGCAATGTCGTCCTTATCATCGGCGCCATTTTCCTGGGCTTGACCGTCGTTGCGGTCACGTTCTTTGCGCGGAGCATCACGGTTCCCGTGACCCGCTCCGTCAAGCACCTGAACGATGCCGCCGACCAGGTGGCCTCGGCTTCGGGCCAGGTGTCCTCGGCAAGCCAGTCGCTGGCTGAGGGCGCCTCGGAGCAGGCCGCCTCGATCGAGGAGACCTCCTCGTCGCTCGAGGAGATGTCCTCCATGACCAAGCAAAATGCCGACAACGCCTCTACGGCCGACATGCTCATGAAAGACTCCCGCAAGATGGTCGAGCGGGCCAATGGCTCCATGACCGAGCTGACCCAATCGATGGACGATATCTCGAAGGCCAGCGACGAGACCTCCAAGATCATCAAGACGATTGACGAGATCGCCTTCCAGACGAACCTTCTGGCCCTCAATGCCGCCGTCGAGGCGGCGCGTGCCGGCGAGGCCGGTGCGGGCTTTGCCGTGGTGGCCAACGAGGTGAGAAACCTCGCCATGCGGGCCGCCGAGGCCGCCAAGAACACCTCGGCTCTCATCGAGGGGACCGTGAAGAAGGTCAGGGAAGGCTCGGAACTCGTGGAGCGGACCAACGGGGCCTTCGCGGAGGTCTCGAAGAGCGCCGCCAAGGTGGCCGATCTCGTCTCCGAGATCGCCGCGGCTTCCAGCGAGCAGGCGCAGGGGATCGACCAGATCAACAAGGCCGTCACCGAGATGGACAAGGTAACGCAGCAGAATGCAGCCAATGCCGAGGAGAGTGCCTCGGCCTCCGAGGAGATGAATGCCCAGGCCGAGCAGATGAAGGAAATTGCCGCTGAGCTCATGACGATGGTGGGCGGCAGTCACGAGACGCAGGATTCGGTATCGGTCTCCGCGGCACCGCCGAAGGCGGTCATGAAGAAAGTTCTCTCCTTCAAGCGCTTCGGGAAGAAGGCCGATCCCGAGGCCAGGGCTGTAAATCCCGAGTCCGTCATCCCGCTGGAAGACAAGGACTTCAAAAACTTCTAACCGGTTCCCTGCACGAATGCTCAAAAAAAAACCCCGCCACTTGGCGGGGTTTTTTCTTATCTTTCACTGGCCACTAGCCACTTTTCCTACTTGATGACCTTCTTCGCGGAGAAGTCCTGCCAATCCCGTGAGTTATATGCCTCGACGATGATTTTCGAGGCCTGGTCCAAAAGGAAATACTGGGAGTTGATGACCAGATCGTAGTGGTTGGGGTCCAACGGGTCCAGGTTGAAATACTTCCGCGCAAAGGCAATCCGCTCCGATTCTACCGTCAGGATGCGCTGCTTGGCTTCCTCTTTGGATACTTTGAAAAAAGTGGACACATTGTTCACGCGGACTTCCAGAGGCGCAATGACGAATACCCTGAGGCAGGCTTCCGGGGGCAGGATGAAGTTGGCCCCGCGTCCCACGATGACCGCATTGCCATGCGCGCCGATCGTGCCGATCACCTTGGTGAGATGCTCCATGAACTCATAGGGCCAGACATGGCGCTCGCCCAGGGATTCGATCCAGTCGTCGAGCATGCTCTTATCCTGCTCGTCCAGGGACGTGAGCATCCGCTTGCTGACCTTGGCGCTCTTGGCCACCTCGTCGATGATCTGCCGGTCCCAGTAGTCCATTTTCAGGTCCTTGGCCACCTTCTGCGCGAGGAACCATCCACCGCTGCCCGGCAGGCGCGAGACGGCAATCACGGGCCGTATCGTCTGCTTGAATTTCTTTTTCTGGCTCACTTCCCATTTTTTCGCCTGATCCTCGATCATGGCGTTCAGGGAACGCTTGGGACGCGGATTGATTTCCATGACTCCTCCTCCCTCTCCTCTGAAGAAATATGATGAAAACGATTGCGCGTGCAACCCCGCAGCGCTTGACATGAGCGCTGGTCGTGAGCCTGTCGAACGGTGTCGAACGTTGCTGCGGGGCAAGCGAGCAACATAACGGATGAATCTCGTCATGCTGTTTCTAAATTCCCGGCACCTGGGTGCGAGGAATTTTCATGCTCTCTCCGCCCGGGAAAGATCCACAGAGCTTACAAAACTTGTGCTATATACAGTTTACTCTGCAAGGAATCAAGGCAAAAAAGGAGCCCTGCAAATTATTCGCGATTTCCTGTCTTGACAGCCTTTCCGGCCCCGTTTAATCTGATTCAAGTCTAAACGACGCAGAAAGTGAAACCCATCCATGGAAGATAATGCCCAACTTCTCGATATCTGGCGGCAGCGCTACCCGCAGAAATTCGCTCCGGAAAAAACCATCTTCAGCAACATCCACCGGGGGGATTCGATCTTCATCGCCTCGGCCTGCGCCGAGCCCCAGCACCTCGTCCACGCCATGATCCGTTACGTCAAGGAAAACCCCAAGGCCTTCTTCGACGCGGAGGTTCTGCACATCCGGACACTCGGGGTGGCCCCCTATGCCGACGAGAAATTCAAGTCCAATTTCCGGCACAACTCCTTCTTCATCGGCGACAGCACCCGCGGGGCCGTCAACAAGGGGCTTGCCGACTATACGCCGGTTAATCTCTCCCAGGTGCCGGGCCTCTTCCGGCGGGGCCTCGAACATGTGGACGTGGCGCTCCTCCAGACCTCGCTTCCGGATGAGCACGGCTATTTGAGCGTGGGGGTCAGCGTCGACATCGTGAAGGCCGCAGCCGAGACGGCCCGCGTTCTTGTGGTCCAGGTCAACCGTCACATGCCTCGTGTCCACGGCGATACCTTCCTCCACATCGACGATATCGATTTCCTGGTCCCCTACGACGAACCCCTGCTTGAATACTACCCTGCCGCCGACACGGAGATCGCCCAGCGGATCGGCAACTACGTGGCCCGTCTCGTCGAGGACGGCGATACGATCCAGGTCGGCTACGGGACGATCCCCAATGCAGTCCTCTCGAACCTCCAGGGCAAGAAGCACCTGGGCATCCACACGGAGCTCATCAGCGACGGCATCGTCGAGCTGATGAAACAGGGCGTCGTCGACAACTCCCGCAAGACCGTCAACCGCGGAAAGACCGTCGCCACGTTTTGCATGGGGAAGCATTCCACGTATGAGTTTCTCCACGACAACCCTTCCATCGACTTCCGGGCTATCGACTACACGAACAACCCCCTGCTGATCGCCCGTCAGGACAACATGGTCGCCATCAACAGCGCCCTCGAGATCGATCTCTCAGGACAGTCCACGGCCGAGTCGATCGGCAAGACGTTCTACAGCGGCATCGGTGGGCAGGCGGATTTTATGCGGGGGGCCGCCCTGGCCCGGAACGGCAAGACCATCCTCACGATTCAATCCACGGCAGCCTGCGATGTGGTCTCGCGGATTGTCCCCTTCCTGAAGGAAGGGGCCGGGGCCACGGTATTGAGGGGGGACATCCAGTACGTCGTCACCGAGTGGGGTATTGCCTATCTGCCGGGCAAGAATGTCCGTGAACGGGCCATGGATCTGATCGCCATCGCCCATCCGAAGTTCAGGCCCTGGCTCATCGAGGAGGCCAGGAAAAACGGGCTCATCTACAAGGACCAGGCCTTCATCCCGGGTGAACGGGGCATCTACCCCGAGGAGCTCGAAACCTACCGCACGACGAGAGCGGGGGTCAACCTCCTCTTCCGTCCCGTCAAGATCAGCGATGAACCCATCGTCAAGGACTTTTTCTACTCGCTGTCGGACAACAGCATGTACCGGCGGTTTATCTCGTATCGCAAGGATATGCCTCACGAACGCCTCCAGGACTTTGTCGTCATCGACTACACGAATAAGATGGAAATCCTGGCCGTGCTCGGCGAGGAGGACAAGGAGGAGATCGTCGGCCTCGGCCAGTACGAGATCGAAAAAGACAACCACATGGCGGAGGTCGCCTTCGCGGTCAGCGACAAGCACCAGAACAAGGGCATCGGCCAGGAACTGCTCGGATATCTCACGTACCTCGCCAGGAGACAGGGTCTTCTCGGGTTTACGGCGGAGGTCCTGCTTGAAAACCGGCCCATGCTCCACGTCTTCGAGAAGATGGGATTCGATATGGAAAAGCGTGTCGGATCGGGGGTGTATGAGCTGAAGATGATGTTCCGGGTGCAGACAGACCCGGCCTTTTAGTCTTCCTT
>DCVI01000072.1:13094-16986 GCA_002327315.1 Syntrophaceae bacterium UBA2192
AGCTTGTCGAACGGGATTGAGGTGAGGGTGAATAATCCCATTCCTCTTTCGGGAGAGGGTCGGGGTGAGGGTGCCCTTCGACAAGCTCAGGATGACATCTCTGTTCGCCATGGTGAGCGGTCATGGTGAGCCTGTCGAACCACGAACCACGAACCGCGAACCGCGAACGGGCTTGAGGTCGGGCTGTAAAAAACGCCCCGATTCTTTCTGAAAGAACCGGGGCGTTCTTATTGTACTCTGCCGCAGCAGTTGCTTAGCTTCCTGGCGAGTGAGCCGCCTCGGCCGAGGGTGACACGGACGGCGGGCTTGCAACGGGAGCAACCGGTCCTGTCGCGTTTTTGAGCCTCGCGGGAGGGTCCGCTTCCTTCAGCCGGACCCCGCTGATGAAGCGGGTGCTGAAATAGGTCGAATCCATGCTGTCGACCTTCCCTGCCCTGTTCCGCGACGAGAGATGGAAGAATTCGCTCCCGCCCAGGAAAATCCCCACGTGAATGCGATTGCGCCGCGTCTGGAAGAACACGAGATCGCCCGTGTCAAGGCTGTCGCGCCCCACGCGCTTGCCTTTCTGGAGCTGCTCCCTTGCCGTTCGGGGCAGATCGATGCTGTAGATGCCGTAGACCTTCCTCGTGAAGGCCGAGCAGTCGATCCCCCGCATGGAGTTCCCGCCGAGCTTGTAGGGGACGCCCTCGTAAGATTTCACCATCTTTACGAAAAGGTCCCGTTCCCCCGAATCCTTCCATCGTGAAAGCGGGATAGGGGAAATCGCCGCTGCGCTCTCCAGGTCCTCTCCCAGGGCGGCCAGCTCACCGGCCTCGATGGACCCGGCTTCTTCGAGATCATCCTCGTCCTCATCCGCTCTCGCCGGATGTTTCGCCAGGGCGAGCCTCTGTCCCGCTTTCAACTTCGATGACCGAAGCCCGTTTGTCTTCCTGATCTCCGATGAGGGCACCCCCGTCTTTTCAGACACCCCGGCGAGGGTATCGCCCTTCTTCACGATATAGACCGCCGTGTCCGGGTCGCTCTTTTTCTTTGCAGTGCTCTTCTCCGCGATTTTTTTTGCCGATTTCCCGCCGGGGATGACGAGGACCTGTTTAGGCCTCAAGTCGTTGCCGTCCAGGCGGTTGGCTTCCTTGAGACTATCGACGCTGACATGGTGCTTCTTCGCGATCTTGTGAAGGCTGTCGCCGGGTTTCACCGTGTAACGCTCTGCTGCCGGCGCTGCGCCGGCAAACAGGAGGGGCAGACAGAAAAATACCAGGGTCGCCCACAGGCAAAGCTGTCGTTTCCTCATTCGAGTCCCTCTCCTCCTTGATTCTCAAGGGATGTTGGATGAGGCGTCCCCGCCAGATCGGCCGGGCTTGCCTACGGCTGCTCTCTCCCCGCATCGGAGCGAGAGGGCCTTATGGAGTTCACGGAAACCGATGCCTTCCGGCGGGTTCCCTCCCCGAAGGATCAGTCATCGCAAGCGTTCAAAGGCTATACGAGCGCAATCAGGCTGTCAATCCTTAATTGCAGGGCACCGGCGCACAAAAGAAGTGACCGGTGGCCAGTGACCAGTGACCGGTGGGAAAGAAAAATGGGACCGGGAATAAAGGGGTATCATGGGGACCGATTACTCTATGAATATAGGCTTGATAACACGCTCGACTTCGTTTTACAATAAGTACTGATCGATTCAAGCAATCTCAGCCGCATCCACCATTCGAGATAACCCTCAACCCATGAAGGAGGCTTTCGATGCTGAATTTCTCTCTGACCCCCGAACAGATTGAACTGAGGGACAAGGCACGCCGTTTTGCCGTGAATGAGGTCCTCCCCATCGCCTGGCACTACGACGAGAAGGACGAGCTGCCGCTCTACATTCTCAAGAGGGCCTGGGACGAAGGGATCATGAACCTCACCATACCCCCAAAATACGGGGGGCAGGGACGCGGGCTCCTCGAGTGCGCCCTGGTGGTCGAGGAGATCTCGGCAGCCTGCTCGGGGCTCGCCACCTCGATCTTCGACAACTCGCTGGGCACCGAACCGCTCCTGCTGTCGAGAAACGTGAAGGTAAAAGAGAAATATCTCCCCGTGCTGGCAAAAGATTTCAAACTCATCTGCTTCGCCACGTCGGAGCCTTTGGCGGGATCGGACGTAGCGGGCTTGCGGTGCAAAGCCGAAAAATCCGGCGACGACTATATCCTGAACGGAACCAAATACTGGGTCACCAACTCGGGCGTGGCGGATTATTACTCCATCTTCGCCACCGTCGACCCGTCGCTTGGACACAAGGGAATCGCGGGCTTCCTGGTTGAGAAGGGATGGGACGGCGTCCGGGTCGGCGAGACGATTCCCAAATTGGGGCAGCGCGGCTCCAATACGGCGGGGATCCACTTCACGAATTGCCGCGTGCCGGCTCAGAACGTCCTGGCACAGCCCGGCGAAGGGTTTGTGATGGCCATGACGACTTTTGCCAGGACGCGGCCCACCATCGGCTCCTTCGGCGTCGGAGCCGCTCGCTCGGCCATGGAAATGGCCGTGGACTACGCAAAAAAGCGACGCGCCTTCGGGGCGCGGCTTGCCGACTTCCAGGCCATCGATTTCAAGATTGCCGAGATGTACCAGAAAGTGGAGACAGCGAGGCTTCTCACCTGGAAGGCCGCCTGGGAGAGCGACTCGGGGATGGACCCCACCATCTCGGCCTCCATCGCGAAGTTCTATGCCACCGAGGCCGCCTTCGAAGTGGTGAGCGAGGCCCTCCAGATACTGGGCGGCTACGGGTACACCCGGCTCTTCCCCATCGAAAAGCTGCTGCGCGACATGAGGCTCCCGACGATCTACGAGGGTACGAGCGAAATCCAGCGGGTTGTCGTTTCCCGCTACGTTCTCGACGGATACAAGCCCGTGATGCCGCCTCTCGAAAACTTCCCCCTGCTGGCGGAACGGGACGTGCACCTTGAAAAAGACACGGTTGCCTGGCGCTGCAGGATCTGCGGCCACACACACTACGGGCCGGAACCCCCCGAAGAGTGCCCGCACTGCTTCTTCCCGAAAACGGCCTTCAAGAAGATCTGGCCGAGGGGATGAAAGGTGTCAGGTGACAGGTAGCAGGTTCTCCATTCCTGTCGCCTGCGGCATTAAGCATCCAGCCTACAGAAAAAATACAAATCCCCCTTTTATCCCCCTTTGCAAAAGGGGGAAAGAGGGGGATTTTCTGTTCTTTACTGATCACTTAGACACTCAGACACTTCGTCACTGTTCTTTGATGTCTTTTATGCGCATGTACCGGATGATGGTAGGATCCTTTGTGAAATCGCTGTTGACCCTCACCGCATCGACAATCCGGATTTTTCCCTTTACGACTTCGTAAAGGATGACGCTGTGGTACCCGGGCCCGCGGTCACGCACCTCAACGAAGGTCGCCTTGTCGAGCACGGCCACGCTCCCCCCGCCCATTTCCGGAAGCTTCCTTTCCTGCGCCTGCGCGACCCCGTGAATGACGGACAGCATGAACACCGACAATAAAAGAACTATCAGAATCCTCTTCATCTTCTACCCTCCTTTCCCCTGGACGTCATAATCCTTTATAACACATGCCACCTAAAGCCTATAGTCCACAGTCTACAATCGACAAAGAAGCCTACAGTAGACAGTCTACAGCCTACAGCCGACAGTAAAGATTCATTGTTGGTTTTTCGTCTTTGGCTGTCGGCTGTTTCCCTACACGCTACCCCCTACACCCTACCCCCGCTTTTTATGTTTCGTTCACCCCCGGTTGAACGTTCCGTTCAAAACGGGGCCTTTTCGAGGGCTTCCGAGGGAGGGTCGAGCAACCCCGTGCATCGCAGTTTCCTACATGGATTCAGCAACTTGCAAACTATCTATCTCCCGCCTCTCCTCCTGGCACGGT
>DCVI01000095.1 GCA_002327315.1 Syntrophaceae bacterium UBA2192
GGATGAAGAGCCCCCCGTAGTGACCCCAGTCGGCCGGCCACCAGTCCTGCGAGTCCGTCATCAGCGCATAGAGATCCTTCTTTACGGCCTCCAGGTCGAGTTTCTTGAACTCCTCAGCGTAGTTGAACGCCTCGCCCATCGGATTGCTCAGGTCAGAGTGCTGATGAAGAATCTTGAGGTTCAACTGGTTCGGCCACCAGTCCCGAGTCGACTTGCCGCCGCCGGCAATGGATTTGCTTGTCTTGCCCGTTACCGGGCACTTGCTGTCTTCAGTCATAATGTTTCCTCCTTTCGGTGTGTGAATGTCGTTCTCTCTCTCGCCGTCAAAAGGTTACCATGTCACCCGTGATTTTTAATGTCTATAAAGAATCATTATCAATTGCCGGGTAAAAAAAGAGCCATGAAATAGTGCCACAGAGCATGAAGAGGTTAGTTTTTCTGCTGACATGCAGGGCAGAGACCGAAGAAATCCAGGCGGTGATGGAAGATTTTGTACCCCGTCTTTTTGCTCATCTCCTCGCTGAGTTCATCAAGGTTCATCAGTTCCGGATCCATGATCTTCTTGCACTTCATACAGATGGCGTGGGGGTGAGGCGCCGGATTGTATCCGTCGTAGCGATTGCTTCCGTCGGGGAAGCCCAGCTCCAGGACCTCGTTCAATTCCTTGAGAAGAGAAACCGTTTTGTACACTGTGGCCAGACTTGTCGTGGGGAATTCGGCTTTAACTTCCTGATAAATATCGTCGACGCTGGGGTGCCCTTCGCTGGCTGCAAGAATTTTGAGGATGGCCAGGCGTTGGGGCGTGATGCGGAAATCGCGACTTTTCAGCTTGGAAAGCATCTCCTCGACGCGTTTTTGAGGTTCCGTGGAGTCCCTGTATTGCATGCTCAAGACCTATCTGAAGAAAACGTTTATTAAACAATAATTATTATCTTTTACTCTTCTCCTGACGGTTTTGTCAACGATTTGTTTAGCCGTTACAGATTGGGTGTATAGGAGGGCAGGGATGACGCATGGTAACAGCAATCCCTTTTATGCTTCTCGGCAATGCGGCGAATCGTAGGCAGGTACAGAGGCAGGGGGAATTAAAACGGCATCGCCAGGACCCGCGTGAAGGTCATCCACACGTCGCTGCCATCGGCCAGGTCATCGGCGGCCGCCGGTCCCGTGGCCCTCACCTCCTGGGGGCCCAGGGCCACCCGGTAGTCCATTTCGTTCCCCAGGTAGATCTTGCGGACCAGGCGTCCGGGAATCGCGCCGGGTTCCGGCTGACTCGACACGGTGATCGATTCCGGTCGGGCCGCCAGGACCACCCGCTCGCCCGTTTTCATCTCCGAGTGCAGACGGCCCTTCAGGTGCACGGGTCCCTGGACATCGGTCAGGGCGACAACCCCCTCGGAACCCTCCACGGCAACCAGGGTGCCTTCCAGGAAATTGATGAGTCCGATGAAGTCGGCCACGAAACGATTGGCGGGGAATTCGTAGATGTCTTTCGGCCTGCCCGTCTGCTGGACATAGCCCTTGTCCATCACGATGATCCGGTCGGACATGACCATGGCCTCCGCCTGGTCGTGGGTCACGTAGATGACGGTGATCCCGAGACGGCGCTGCACGTCCTTGATCTCGAAGCGCATGCTCTCGCGGAGCTTGGCGTCCAGGTTGGAGAGAGGCTCGTCCAGAAGAAGAAGGGAGGGCTCGGCCACCAAGGCGCGGGCAAGGGCCACGCGCTGCTGCTGACCCCCGGAGAGCTGGCTGGGCAGACGCTTCTCGAGGCCTTCCAGGTGCACCAGGTCGAGAACGTGCCCGACCTTCTCCTGGATCGTCTTTTTCGACGTGCCGCGGACTTTCAGGGGGTAGGCGACGTTGGCAAAGACATTCATGTGGGGCCACACTGCGTAGGACTGGAAGACCATGCCGATGTTGCGCTGCTCGGGGGGCTTGTAGGTCCTGGTCTCGGAGCAGCTCACCAGCTCGGTCCCGATGAACACACGTCCCGTCGTGGCCCTCTCGAACCCGGCGATGATCCGCAGCGTCGTGGTCTTGCCGCAGCCCGACGGACCGAGAAGGGACACGAACTCCCCTTCCCGGATGATTTCGCTGAACGCCGCCACGGCCTCCACATTGCCGAACTTCTTCGATACGTTTTCCAGTCTCACATCGGCCATGAATCGCCCTTTTCCTTTCTGTCCACTATTTCAACCTGGTCATCCCCGCGAAGGCCGTTCGGCAAGCCCTTCGGCCAGCTCAGGGTCGTGAGCTTGTCGAATCGACTCACGGCCCTGAGCCTGTCGAAAGGGCGGGGATCCAGTCTGTACATGGATTCCTGGTCAAGCCAGGAATGACATGGGTGAAATGATCAGATGGTGATCTTCCCCTTCGTGATTTTCGAAACCACTACATTTCCTCCCAGGACCACCACGAGGATCAGCACGGACAGCACGGAGGCCGCCTGCTGGTTGGAGTAGGTCTGCATCTCGAACAGGATGACGCCCAGGTTGTGCGTCTCGGGGCCATAGAGCAGGATACTCATCGTCAACTCATAGAAGGTCGTCATGAACACGAGAAACCACGCGGCAATGAGGCCTGGCCTCACGAGCGGCAGGATGATGTCGCGGAAGCTCTGCAACCAGCTTGCCCCGGAGATCTGTGCCGCCTCCTCGAGCGAAAGATCGATCTGCTCCAGGGAGGCGCAGACCGTGCGGACGGAGAAGGCCAGGTACTTCACGATGTAGGCCACGATCAGGATTGCGAAGGTGTTGTACAGGTTGAGCCCGAATTTGCCCGAGAAGGCGATGATCAGCGCCAGCGCGATGACCGTCCCCGGCGTGGCGTAAGGGACGGTGGCGATGAGGTCCGCCGCCCGGGCCAGGGGGCTCTTCACCTTAACCCGGTAGTAGGCGATGAGACTTGCCACCAGCAGGGCCAGGGTCGCAGCCACGATGCCCAGGAACAGGCTGTTCCAGAAGGCCTCGAGGGCCGTCTTGAACGTCAGGATGTAGGCGTAGTGCTCCAGGCTCAGGTTCTCCAGGGTGATGGGCTCCCCGAAAACGCGGATGAAGGAGGTCACCACGATGGCCCCGATGGGCAGGATCACCAGGAGAAAGCCCAGCAGACCCGAAAACATCAGGGCCGCGATCCGGAAGCGGCCCAGCGATACGGGCAACACACGGGCGCTCTTTCCCCCCACGAGGGTGTAACGTTTGCGGCTCAGAAGGCGGTTCCCGAGAGCCATGGTGATGACGGCGATGACCATGAGCACGACCGACAGGGCCGTCGCCTCACGCATCCCCGACGTTGTCCCCATGTAGACGTACTGGATGACCTGTGTGGAGAGCACATAGATGCGGCTGGGCATGCCGATCATGGCGGGGACCCCGAAGGCGGAGGCCGAGGCGGCAAAGACCAGCAGGCCCCCCGCAAAAAAGCTCGGCGACACCAGGGGCAGTGTGATGTCCCAGAACACACGCAGGGGGTGGGCGCCGCTGATGCGGGCGGCCTCCTCGAGGGAGTTGTCCATCTGCTCGAGGGCGCTCGCCACGTTCAGGAAGGCCAGGGGGTAGTAGAACAGGGTCATGACCCACACCAGGCCCGGGATCGTGTAGATGTCGAAGGGGCCGGGCACGTCGGCGCCGAAGGTCTCGACGAGCATCTTGTTGATGTACCCCACACCCGGGGTGAGCAGCAGGATCCAGGCAATTGCCCCCACGTAGGGCGGGATCACATAGGGGATGAAAAAAAGGGAGCGGAACTGACGCCGCCAGGGAAGATTGCTTCGCACCACGAGCCAGGCAAGCCCCGTGGCGAAGATCATGGAGAAGAACATGGTGAGACCGCACACCAGGAGCGTCGTCACCACGGCATCCCAGTTGCTTTCCTTGCCGTAGACGGCGATGTAGTTCTGGAGGCTGATCTCCCCTTCGGTGCCCAGGAAGCTCCTCAGGACAAGAAGGACCAGGGGAAAGAGAACGAAGACAACGAGAAACAGCAGGGCGGTACCGATGACGAGATTGCGCGCGTTGAGGATCCTCCCGATCGAGTCCATGAAAGGCACCGCTCCACAAGAGAAATCCCCGCCGGCCGCTCAGTGACCGGGCCGGCGGGGGAACGAACCGTCAGTCTAGCGGAGAACCGTCTTGTCGAACCGCTCCTTGACCTTATCCGGATCCCGGCTGATGGCATCCCAGTCCATGGGCATGGCGAACTTGTTGATCTCCCCGATCTTCATGGCTGCATTGGCAGGCGGCGGCATGTCGGGCCTGACGGAGTGCATCCAGCCGGCAAGGATCGCCTGCTGGCCCTCCTTGGAGAGGAAGAAGTCATAAACGGTCTTGGCCGCCGCAGGGTTTTTCGACGTCTTCATGATGGCGATGCCCGATGGGTTCACGACGGGCCCGTCGGAGGGGTAAACGAACCCCAGGGGTTTTTTCTCACTGATCGCCTTCAGCACGTTCTCCTCGAGCAGCATCGCCACGGCGAGCTGGCCGGAGAGGAGCTTCGTCTCCACGGCTCCGTTGCCGGGCTCGCAGGCAATCCGGTTTTTCCGGAGGGCCTCGAAGAAGGGCCAGCCGTGTTTCGGCGAGCGCACCAGGCCCGCCGTGCCGGCAAAGGCCGTCCCGGACAGGAGCGGGTTCGGCATTCCCACCTTTCCCCGCCACTTGGGGTCTGCCAGATCCCACCAGGTCTTGGGGAGATCCTTGGCCGCCACGAGATTCTTGTTGTAGGCGATGCCGATGACGTTGATCCGCACGCCGGAGTAATAGCCGTCCTTGTCGAGCCACAGTGGCAGGACATATTTCGCGTTGGGCGATTTGTACTGCAGGAGCCTCCCGTCGCGCTTCAGGGTGTTGTAGTACGCGGGGTCTGCGATCATGATCAGGTCCGCCATGGAGCTGCCCTGATCGAACTCCGCCACGAGCTTCGCGATCACCTTCTCCGAGCCCCCGTAAAACCACTGCACGTCCAGCTCGGGGAACGTCTTTTTCAACACCGGCTTGAGCTGCTCGATGATGTGCAGATAGATGGAGCTGTAGATCATGACCTTGCCCTTGACCGGCTCCGCACCGAAGGCCGAACCGGCCGCCACGGCGGACAGCAGGATCAGGCCCGCTGTCAGGACCGCCCATTTCGATCGCATGCGCTTCATTTCCCCTGCTCCTTGCTTTCTCTATTTTTGAGAGGTGATTTGGATGATCCGAGCCGGGCCGGCCGATGTAAGACTCATTCCCTTTCCGGCTCCTGTTTCCCCGCGCTGGCTATATGAAAAAAAAGGCCCCTTTGTCAAGGCAAGACGACGAGGTCTTCTCTTCCCATCCAGAAGAGCAGATCGGAGAGGTTCATTCGCACCCTCACGAAGGGGGAGAACGCCACGGCCCACCGGAATTCCTCGTCCGCGGTGGGAGGGTCCGTCTCCCCGGGCCGGCAGGGAAGGCCCGATTTTTTCAGCAGGGGCTCCATCTCCCCGGCCCGCATGGTCAACCGGGCCAGTTCGAGCCGGATATCCCCCCAGGAATCGACGAATGTCGCGATCCGGGGGCGGGCCGCTGCCCAGCGCTCCGATTTTTTCCGATATTCCACTGAAAATTCTGAAAGGGCTGCACCCATCTTCTCCCGATAGGGATCCCCTCCGCGCGGAAGGGGAGCTGCGGCCATGCGCTCTTCCAGGACCCGCAGGGATTTCTCGATGTCTTCATCCCGCCAGGCAACGTTTTTAAGGGTTGCCATTGCCAGGAGCCGGTCGATGGTCCGGGCACTCACCAGGGAGCCCAGGGCAACCTGCTCCCCGTGAAAGACGAGATCCCGGCCCGCCGTCAGCCTGAGGAAATCGAGGGCGTGGCTGATGACATGCTCGAAACCGGATAGCGGGGTCGTCTCGCCGGCCGTGGACATGGAAATCCCCGCCATGGCCAGGGCGGCGGCGGTACACGCCGTGGCATCCTGCGGTAGGGGATAGCCTGCAAACCCGCCGGCTGCCGTCCGGATACCCCCGGCAAAGGGCTCCATGAGGCGAAAGGCAGATTCGTCGTAGCGTTCCATGACCCCCAGGCGGTGCCCGAGAAACCAGTCCCCATAGGCAACGAAGCGGGCCAGGAGATCCCCGTACCCGGCCCGGGACATGCCGGCGGGGGCGCATTCCAGGAAGGGTCTCACCCAGAAGGCGGCGGAAACGGGTCTGGACTGAAGCGTGCGCTTTGCGCCGTGGAAGTCGATGATGGCAAAAGCGGATGTAAAGGCCGTCACGGTGAGGGCTGTGGGAATGGAAACAAAGGGGATGGGCCTGCCGTCCAGATGCAGGGCGTGTTTCACCAGATCGGTGATGCTTCCGGAGCCGAGAACAACCGCTGCGTCTTCCTTTGCTTCCCGCACGACACTGCGGATTTGCTCAAGGCATTCGTGGGAGGCGTGGAGTTCCCCGGGGGGGATGGCAAGTTCGGCCGAGAGGTCCGTCCAGCAAAAAGGGATGCGCGCCTCGCTGAGCAGGGCCCGGAACTCCCCGTCGATTTGTGCCGTGGGGCCTGCAGAGCACTTCTTGACAACACCGTCCACAAAAACGCGAATCCGCCCGCTTGTCGGACGGCATGCCAGAAACCAGCGTGAAAAGGCCTCCCGGAGCTCATCCAGGGACTCGGCATAAACCTGGAGAGGAACGAGGGGAGACTTTTTCGGGTCTTCCGATATTTTCTCCCTATCCAGGGTGTGATGAAGGGTCTCAAACCAGCGGTTCACGGCATTCGATCCTCGATATGCGAAGGGCTTGCGCATTCTAACCATTTTTTCTTTCCCTTCAAATGAAAAAAATTGTTCTTCCGGAAAAAATTGCTTAGAGTTGCAGAAACGATCGTGGAGGAATTGAGGAATTCATGAAAGGTCGCCCGAAAAAACCTCCCGTCCCCATACGCTTTCCTGTCCTGGTGGATGACTGCCCCTGCACGCAGACGCGCTGCCACCGCCACGGAAACTGCGTGGAGTGCATCCGCGTGCACCGCACGAGGCAGGAGCACATTCCCGAGTGCCTCCAGGAGATGTTTCGCAGCCGGGTCAGAGAGCTGGCCGCACTGGTGGAATACGACGTCCGCGATCTGAGGCGGACCCCGGCATTCTGGGATGAGCGCCTGGGGAAAGAAACCCCGCCCCCTTCGCTGCGGCAAGGGGGAGTCGCGGCGAAGAAACCATCGGGAAAACGAGTGGCGGCAAAACGGAAGTAGCCGAACTGGGAAAAGAGAAACGCGGGAATCCTCACGGTCATCGAGAATACCGGATTCATGGGATAGGGGGGTCAGCGATGAACAAGGAAACGGTCGATATTCTCGTCCACCTGCTTGTGGCCATGGTGGCAGGCGGGCTGATCGGGCTCGAGCGGAGCTATTACGGACGGCCTGCGGGATTTCGAACCCACACCCTGGTCTGCATGGCTTCGAGTCTCCCGATGCTTGTAACCATATACCAGCGGGACTGGTTTATCGGATTCAGGCTTCCCCATTTTTTTATCGTGAATGTCCATGATTTCTCTCGGCGCGGATCTTTTGATTGCAGATCCGTTTTGTGCCCGGCCTGACGGATCGGTCTGCGCACGGCACGGGAAATGATATGCGATCCTGCCGGTTAAATCTCAGGCGTTTTATTGCTGCAGGCCTGCCGGGCTGTCCAAACCGGCATTTTCGGTTGCCGGGGGATGCTGGAAAAAAAGGAGGGATCCCGAGCGGAATCCCTCCTTTTTCTTTGCCTGTTAAAAAGTGAACAGAGCTTACTTCACGGCATCCTTGAACCCCTTGCCAGCCGTGAACTTCGGCACTTTCTTCGCCTTCACCTTGATCATGTCGCCGGTCTGAGGGTTGCGGGCCTTCCGTGCCGCCCGTTTCGCAACGGAGAACGTCCCGAATCCGGCGACGGCCACCTTGTCCCCCTTCTTCAGTGCCTTCTGGATGGCTCCGAACACGGCATCGACGGCTGCGGCCGCCTCCTTCTTTACACACACGACCTTTGCCACTTCATTGATCAGTTCCGCTTTGTTCATCGTTTCCTCCTTTCATGGGATTTAAGCGTTTCACACAAGATCATATCTCATTTCCTGACGATCCTGTCATCATGAAATTGGTGATATTCTAACGAGCATCTCCCGGCCTGACGCCCTCGGGCATCGGTTCCGCTCCGTACTTCCATTTCAGGAACTGCTCGCCTGACGTCTGATAGAGGACGTACGTCAAAAGGTCTTCTTCCGTTCTTGCCAGATCGCCGAGCTTGCGCCGGGCAGCCTCCATTTCCGGTTTGAGATGGTTAGCGGGCCGGTCCGTGATCCATATCCCCTGGCCGGAGCCGCGCAATGCCATTTCGCGGACCTGCGGGTCGATACCGGCGGGCGTTTTTCCATAGAGCCCGAACAGCAGGTCGCGAAACTGGTTGCTGACGGTCCGGTATCTCCCCGCAAGCACATTCATGACGGCCTGCGAACCGATGATCTGCGACGTCGGGGTCACGAGCGGCGGCATCCCCGCCTCTTTTCTGACCACCTGGATTTCCTGCTGAACCTCGGGGAGGCGATCGAGGGCATTCATCTCCTTGAGCTGGCTTACGAGGTTGGAGACCATCCCGCCGGGAATCTGGTGCGCGATCACGTTCTCGTCGATGAGTGACAGGGTGTTTGCGGCCAGGTGTTTTTGATACCGGGGGGCAATGGATTCCAGGTATTTGCCGATCTCCAAAAGGCGGCTCATCTGCATCCCCGGGTCGCGCTCGGTGCCTTCCAGGGTCAGCAGAAGCGGCTCTACCGGCGGCATCGACGTGCGCATGGCGTAAGGGGCGACACAGGTATCCACGATGTCCACCCCCGCCTCGACGGCCTTCAGGCATGTCATCGATCCCATGCCGCTCGTGTAATGGGTGTGCAGGTGCAGGGGGACCTTGACGGCCTTCTTCAGCTCGGTGAAGAGCTCGTAGGCATCGTAGGGGGCCATGATGCCGGCCATGTCCTTGATGCAGATCGAGTCAGCCCCCATCTCCTCGAGGCTCTTGGCCTTCGAGACGTAATAGGACAGGTTGAAGACTTCGCCGCCGAGATGCCTCTCCGTGAGGGAGTACACGACGGCGCCTTCGAAATGCTTCCCGTTTGCCTTGATGCAAGCGGCGCAGGTCTCGATGTTCCGAAGGTCATTGAGCGCGTCGAAAACGCGGAAAATGTCAATCCCGATCGCGCATGCCCGATCGACAAATGCCCGGACGACGTCGTCGGCGTAGTGGCGATAGCCCACGAGGTTCTGACCTCGCAGGAGCATCGAAAAGGGTGTTTTTTTGATATGGCGTTTGAGGATGCGCGGTCTCTCCCAGGGGTCCTCGCCCAGGAAGCGGTGCATTGCGTCAAAGGTCGCCCCGCCCCACACCTCCATGGCCCAGAATCCGACCTCGTCCATTGCCTCGGCAATGGGGATCATGTCCTCCGTCGTCATCCGGGTTGCGTAGATGGACTGGTGGCCGTCCCGGAATGTGTTGTCCTGGATCTTCAGTGGATTTCCGGCGTTCTGCTTGATGCTCATCCGGTGAGGTGACCTCGCTTTCCCGTCGAAGGCGACTACGGCATATACAGGTTAACAGGAAACAGCGGCAACAGGAACGGATGCATGTTACCACATTTCTTCGCGGAGGTCTCCATCAGGGGAAATTCATTCAATGAAATGCACTGCCGGACACGTCATGAAATTCAAAGAGAAAAGGCAGGTCGTTTCGACCTGCCTTTTCTCTTACGCTTAAAAAGCTTCAGAAGCCCGGCTTATTTGATGAAAGGGGCCGGGAGCGGGTAGATCACGCGGCCGAAGACGGTGTTGCAGACCACGGCGCCGGCGATGTAGATGCCCATCCAGCCGGACGCAATCAGGAGCCAGCCGACAAGCGGCTTGCCGATTGCGGGGTCGATCTTGCCCAGGTCGAGGCCCACGATGGTCCACAGGGCGATGTCGACGAAAACGACCAGGAAAAAGATGATCTTGTTGCCTTTCAGGTAGGCGGGGGTCACGAGAGTCAGGAAGCCGGCCCCGGCCATCCAGGTCCATCCCTCCACGTAGGCGTGGGGGGCCATGCCGAATTTGATCATGAGGAACTTCGACAGAACGCTCAGCGAGGCGCCGAACATGAAGAAGGCCGAGAAGAACAGAAAGACGTTGCCGCCGGTGATGTTGTGATCCTTCAATTCCATGACGGCCGTCGTGTACTGGACGACACCGCCGCCGACGAGCCACGCAAACAGGATGGGCAGGCCTTCCGGCTTGACCCAGCCAAGAAATACTGCTGCGAAACCAAAACAGGCCACTGCGAGTGCAGCCAGACCGGCGGGTGCCGGGGTGGCGAAGGTATGTTCCTGTGCCATGATAACGAGTCCTCCCTTTTTCAGTATGAATTGATGAATGGGTAAAAAATAAATGATAAAACAAAAAAAATTTCGATAACCCGCGGAAAGCCGGGATCATGATGGCTTTCCTTTCCCAATGCTCTCTCTTTTTCACCCCCTTTCGTACTGGACTAGACTCATTTTCGATAACAATCTATCGATTCCCTTCAGGGTTCCGTGCGTCTTTGAGTTTCTAAATTCCTTGCACCTTGGCGCGAGGAATTTTAATACACGTGTCCGGTGTACAGAATCAACGGGGAGGAGAGGAGCTCTGCACAACCGATCCCGGGAAAAATTTTGATCAGGAATCATCTTGCATAGAGCAAGGGAAGTGCCAAAACGAAAACCGGTATTTCGACGGACCGGGTTCTCCGGCATCGGCGCGGGACCGAAGGCATAATCCTCTTTGAGACAAGAACGTTACGGGTGATTCGGTCTTGCAGGATTCGTTGCGGAAAGATCGCGACGGGTGTTTCGGCGGGCCGACAGGCGTTAAATGTTTTAACAGGTGATGAAATCGTAAGCGTTCATTTTTTCAACAGGTCGAGCCGTTTCATCTGGTGATAGAGGGCCAGGCGGGAAAGGCCGAGTGCCCGGGCCGCCTCGGATTTGTTGCCGCCGCTTCTCTGCAGGGCCCTGTGGATCATGCCTGACTGGAACTCTCTCGTGAGCGCCTGGTAGTCGGCAGCGCTCCCTTCATCGAGGAAATCGGCCGAGTTCGGAACGAGGGGTTTTTTCCCGTTGCCGCTGCGCTTCAGGATTTCCGGCGGCAGGTTGCCCGGCGTGATGCTCGCGCCGTCCTCCAGGATCATGATCCTCTCGACGGTGTTGAGCAACTCGCGCACGTTACCGGGCCATTCGTACCGGACAAGCAGCTCCCGCGCCTCGTCGGACACTGTCTTGACGGGTTTGCGAAGCTCCCTGCTGTAATGGTGGATGAAGTGTTCGACGAGCGGCATGACATCGGCGTTGCGCTCGTGCAGCGTGGGCAGTTGAATGTTGATCACGTTGAGCCGGTAATAGAGATCCTGCCGGAATGCGCCGCTCTCGACGGCCGCTTTCAGGTCCCTGTTGGTTGCGGCGATGATGCGCGTGTCCACCTCCAGGCTTTTTGTGCCGCCGACCCGCCTGAACGTTTTTTCCTCGAGCACCTGGAGGACCTTGGCCTGCAGGGCCGGATGCATCTCGCCGATTTCATCCAGGAAGA
>DCVI01000193.1:0-5350 GCA_002327315.1 Syntrophaceae bacterium UBA2192
CCATCAGCGTCGCCGACGTGTGGCTAGGGACCGGGGACGGCACAGCGAAATCCCCGGACGACTGGCACACCGTCCTGATCTTCGGTGAGGGAAGGGGAGCGACATCCACTCTCTGGAGTTCGTCGAGTTCCTGCGATGCAAACTTCCGGAACGTCTATTCGTCGGGCTACGGAAAATACTGCGGCTACTACGCCCTGGACATCACGGATACCGCGAACCCGCTCTATAAATGGCGCATCCAACCGTTGTCGGGCCAGGAGCCTTATCTGGGAGATCCCTGGAGCAAGATGATGGTGCATCGCGTGAAGATCGGCGGCAACGAGAGATGGGTCGGTTTCATCGGCGGGGGGCACAATCTCTCCAGTTGCAGCGGGACGGCCTGCGATGAAAGAGGAAAAGGGTTTTTCGTCGTCGATCTCCAGACCGGGGACGTGCTCTGGGGCTTTACCCGGGCCAATGACGTTCGCATGGACTATGCCATCCCCGGAACCGCGGCGATTGTCGATTCGGACAACGACGGCTTTACGGATCTGGCCTATATCGGTGATATGGGCGGAAATGTCTGGAGATTGCGTTTCTGCACGCAGGCGGACCCATCCTCATGCGGGACCGGATCGTGGACGGGCTCTTTGATGTATGTGCGGGATGGAGGAAGCGGGCAAATCTACGATCAACCCTCCGTCACCAAGGATCCAAACGGCAATGTCTGGGTATACTGGGCGACGGGAAACAAGGCGGAACCGATCGCCATGGGCGGGGGTACGGACCAGTTCTATGCCGTCAAGGATGTCGGCCTTTCCGGGACGGTGGATATGAGCAACCTTGAGAATATCACGTCATCGAGCTCATACGCCGATGATCCCAGCAAGCGGGGGTGGTATCTCCAATTCACCGGCATGGGTGAACGATGCATCTCCGAACCTGCCGTTTTCTCCGGGATCGTCTACTTCACGACCTACACCCCTGCGGCTGCAATCGGCGGAGATATGTGCAATAACGCCGGGACGGCAAAGCTCTATGCCGTATCCTACCTCAGCGGGGCAGGATCCCTGACGGGCGGTGCCCGAAGCTTGACCCTCGGCGTGGGCGTCCCCACGGCGCCGGTCCTTTCGATAAACCCTCTCAGCAACATACCGGACCTGTATGTTACGTTGAGCGGCGGTGCCGGCACGGGGGCCACCACCATGCGGGCCGACGTGAACCCGCCGTCGATCGCCAACCGGACCAACCTCATCCACTGGCGGGACCGCAGGATCCAGTAGCGGGCAGGGGGCATGGGCGCCCGAAAAAATCCCTTGACCCCTCCTGCCTGATGCAGTAGATATCAGCCCATACGGCGGGACCCTTCCCGAAAGGGTCCCGCCCGTGTACCCCTCCTTCCTACAACCTACCCTCCGGATTGCACGGACGGCGAGAACGACCTTTCCAGCGATACGCCGGGGTGTGCGTCCAATCATCATTCCGCAGGGAACCGTCTGTCAGAATTTCTTTCTTGCGAAGGAGGGTTTCGCGATGAAGAGGTTTGTCCCTGCCTGGCTGTCGGCAACCCTGGCCGTCCTGATCTCCTGCGGCGCCGCCCTGGCTGTCGACTACAGCGATCAGGCGCTCTTCTCCGCCGTTTCGCCCGATGCCATGATCGTTCTCGACCTGTCGAGCAGCATGCGCTGGAACCCCAGGGGCGACATGCAGACGAGCGGCGAACCCAGGTACCGATACGGGAACGACACCTGTTCCGGCGCAAACTTCTTCGACACCCCCCAGCCGGGCTACAGCACCGACTGCGCCCGCTACCTCATCGCCAAAAGAGCCATCTACAAGCTCCTCGACGACAACAAGGACGGCGTGATCGACGTGAAGGACGAGGCCGGCCTCAACGTGCGGCTCGGGTTCTGGAAATTCGCCACGGAGCAGCAAAAGCACCGCGACATCGGGCAGCCCTATGCCGGCATCTGGTGCGGAAAAGAAAGCTGCGCAGGATCCGATTTCTCCGCATATTCGGGTGCGGATAATATCCTCTATCTGACGGACAGCGCCCAGGAGAAGGACCGCATCCGGGGCAACACGAACCTGGCCCTGTGCATGGAAATCGTGAAGCCCTACCTCGAAGGCCATAAGAAGATAGATGCCTACAGGAACTGCCGCTACAAATTCGTCATCCTCGTGACCGACGGGCAGGACACGAAGTACTGCAAGGGCAACGGGTCGGGCAACCAGGCCGACCAGTACAAGCGGAGGCGGGCCTCCGTATTGAGGGTCAAGGCCTTGCGCGATGCGGGCTACAAGGTCTTCGTCATCGGTCTCGGGGACAAGATGCCCGATTTCCTCAAGTACACGCTCAACTGGATGGCCTACTACGGCGGCACGGGAAACCCCCTCGCCGAGAAGAAGGGCGACACGTCGGCCCTGAATGTCGGCGCCATCTCTGCAGACCCCTGCGCCGTGTCGTTGACGACAGGATCGTGCAGCGGCACCAGCGACCAGTGCTTCGCCACATCAAACGACCCCGGGACGCTCGAACTCGCCGGATACGCCTTTATCTCCGCCAACTCGAAGGAGCTCGAGACCGCCCTGCGCGTGGCCATGACGTATGTCCGCGACGCCGCCTATTCCTTCAGCACACCGTCGGTGGCCACATCGAGAACCGAGGATGAAAACTACCTCTACGCGGCCTCCTTCCAGCCCGTGAACACGGATCCTTTCTGGAAAGGCTCCCTCAAGAAATACGCGATCCTGTCGGACCAGTCCGTGAGCGGCGTCCTTGCCGACGCAGGCGCCGCCCTCCAGCTCACCCCCGCGGCCAACCGGAAAATCCTGACCGTGAAAGGCGGCTCCCTGATTCCTTTTACTGCGGCGAACCTGACGGCGACGGACCTGGGCGTGGGCGACGCGAAAAAGCGCGACGAGGTGCTCGGGTACATCCGCGGGGAAGCGGCAGTCAACGCGGACAAGGATGCCAAGGACAACGTATGGAAACTCGGCGACATCTTCCATTCGAATCCCGTCACGGTGGGGACGCCCACATCGTATTTCATCGACCCCCGGGACAAGGGAAAAGCCTTCGAAACGTACCGCCTCGCGAAAGAGCGCACCTCGAGCAACGGCCGGCGGATCGTCGTGGCCGGGGCCAACGACGGCCAGCTTCACGCCTTCCTGACCTCGGATCTCGTCGAGGCGTGGAGCTTCATCCCCCCGAATATCCTCGACAGGCTGAAGGACATCGCCCACACGGAGCACCCGGCAACCCTTCCGCACCGGTTTTATGTCGACGGGCCGATCACCGTGGCCGACGTCTGGACCGGCGTCGGTGACGGGAAGGTCAAATTCCCGGGCGAGTGGAAAACGATGCTGGTTGTCGGGTTGGGCCAGGGAGGCGACAGGAGCCTCTGGAGCTCATCGGCGTCCTGTGATTCGGGCTTCAGCAGCAACTACCTCTCGAACGGCGCGTATCCTTACTATTGCGGCTATCACGCCCTGGACATCACCGACACGCTCAATCCCGGGATTGGCTGGCGGATCAAACCCACGGCCTCCCAGGCGCCAACCCTGGGCGATCCCTGGAGCCGCATGGCGATCCGCCGGGTTCGGATCGGGGCGGACGAGAAATGGGTCGGCTTCATCGGTGGCGGCCACAGGGCCTCCCCGTGCAGCGGCGCGGCCGATTGCGATGCGCGGGGAAAGGGGTTCTTTGCCGTCGACATGGCGACGGGGAGCATCCTCTGGAGCTTCAACCGCAATTCCACGGGCGGAGGCGCCATGAACCATGCGCTGCCGGCCGCGGCCGCAGTGATCGATTCGGACATGGATGGTTTTGCCGACAGGGCTTACGTGGGAGACCTGGGGGGAAACATCTGGCGCTTCAGCTTCTGCAGCGCCTCCGACGGGGACGGGTGCACGACAGCCGACTGGAAAGGAACCCTGTTCTACCAGCGAGACGGCAATACGGGTCCGGTCTATTACGCGCCCGCGGTGGCGAGGGACGTGGTCGGGGACATCTGGGTCTACTGGGGGACCGGCGACCGGCTCGAACCCCTTGCCAAGCAAGAAAACAAGGACGGGTTTTTCGGTGTGAGAGACCTGGGGAAATCCGCGCCGCGGACAAACGGCAACCTCCAGAACATCAGCGGAGCGACACAGACATTCACCGAGTTGGCTACAAAGGACGGCTGGTACATCCTGCTCGGCGGTAAAGGAGAAAAGGTCCTCGCGAACCCGACCGTATTCGGCGGGGTGGCCTACTTTACGACCTATACGCCGGAAAGCGCGGGCGGGGACCCCTGCGAACAGGCAGGCAATGCAATGCTTTACGGCATCTCCTACCTCGACGGGGCAGGGACCTTCACGGGGGGAGGCCGCAGCGCGTACCTGGGCAAGGGGATCTCTTCTGCCCCGCTGGTCTCTGCATGGGTCGAAACGAGAAAGGGCGGCATGTTCGGGTGGGTGAGCGGAGGTTCAAACAAGGGCGGCACACCGTGGAAGGGTCCCCCCGCACTGAAGTGGCCCGAGAACAGGACCCACCTGCTTCACTGGCGGGATGCGCGCATAAGATAGGGTATCGGGTACAGGGTATAGGGTACAGGGGGGGAAGGAAAAATGAAAAAAAGTTACGGAGCCGGGGGTTTCACGCTCGTCGAGCTGCTCATGGCCGTCGTCGTGGGGATGGTCCTGCTTGGAGCCATCTGGTCGGCCGTGATAGCCGGTCAGAAGTCCTCCGTCGGGATCGAGCGGAAGATCACGACCGGCCAGGATGCCCGGAGCGCCCTCGAGATCATGGCCGCCGAGATCCGCATGGCCTCATTCAATCCCCTGTTCGCGAGGGGAATGTGGATCGAACCGGCCAGCTGCAGCCGGGCTGCCAACCAGAGCTGGCGAGGTATCCAGGAAGCGAGCGCCGCGGCGGTCACGATCGAGATGGACCTCGAGCCGGACGGTCGGTGCGGCAACTCGGGCAACGAGATCATCCGTTACGCCTACGATGAGCCGTCAGGAAGAATCACCCGGGAGACGATCCGCTGCGCATCCGGAATCAGGACGTCATCGGGCGCGCAACCCTTTCTGGGGCCCATCCCCTCGAACCCGGCTGTCCGGACCGTGCGGGTCATCAACGGGGGGGTGCCCCTGTTTCGCTATTACGATGGCAAAGGGGCCGAGGTCGTGAATCTGCCGGCCGAGATCCCGCGGATAAGGCGCATCGAGATTGTCCTGGTGGCAGAATCGGCGGATGCCGACCCGCGCACGGGGGAGCCCCGGAGGACGGCCTTTTCAACGAGCGTCATGCCGAGGAATCACGGGGTTCAATTCTGAAAAGGGGAAAAGAGAAAATGAGGATAAGAAAAAAAGGGGGCTTTGCCCT
>DCVI01000193.1:5395-11865 GCA_002327315.1 Syntrophaceae bacterium UBA2192
GGCGCCGTCGCCAAAACGAATCGCCTGTTGACCGAACTGGCCCATGGACTCGAACCCAGGAGCCGGGTGACCATCGCAGAGCCTGCGGCATCGACAGAGGGTCCGATGCAGGTCAGCCTGGCCGGCCACGACATGAGCGCAACCCAATGGGTTCTCTTACGTTATGACACGACCGTAACGGGGCGAAACGAGGACTATCAGACAAGCGTGACGCTGAATGTGGGACTTGGCTATGGTCCCGTGGACTCGGGCAGCTACTAGGAGCAGACGCCTTACTGCTGGCTTATCCCGCCGTAAATCCTGCGTTCATCTTTCGGTATCAAGATGGTGAAGATCGGAAGAGCGGAGGTGAGGAAGAGCGGACAAGAGAAGGAAATAATTCCTCATCCACTCCGATCTTCCGCTCTTCATCGCTTCCTCACTTCCTTCTTTCGAGGCTGCCCCGCATCCGGACCCCTCCGACCAGCATGCAAGACCTGAGGCCGGTCAATCGATGGTGCATCCTTCCCCTTAAAATGGCTTGACTTTCCGCCTGCAAGCGGTTAGTGTTTCCGCGTTTTCCGAGAGGGTAAAACATCTCCCCCCCGGGGGGGGAATCGGTGATAAAAGAATTGGCCGCCGGGCCTTTTTTTTATTATGATGGGCAACAGGATTCTATAGAGCCATGAAAGAGAAAATCGTCAAGCTGCTGGAAGAATCGACGGCACGCTGCGTGACCGAAGGCCTGTTCGAAGTGAAGAACCTCCCTTTTATCGAACTGGAGGCAACCCGCGACGCGGCCCACGGTGACTACGCGACCAATGTAGCCATGGTGATCGCTTCCCAGGCAAAGAAAAACCCCCGGGTGATTGCCCAGGCCATCGTCGGCAAGCTGATAGACGATGGCCTTCTGCTGAACAAGGTGGAGATCGCCGGCCCCGGTTTCATCAACTTCTTTATCCGCGAGGACAACTGGCGCTCGCCGCTGAAGGAAATCGATCGCCTGAAAGACCGATACGGTGCGCTCGATTTCGGGGCGGGGAAGAAGGTCCAGGTGGAGTTTGTGAGCGCAAACCCCACGGGCCCCCTGCACATCGGGCACGCGCGGGGCGCCGTCACGGGCGATGTCATCGCCAACATCCTGAAGGCCAGCGGCCACGACGTCAGCAAGGAATACTACATCAATGACGTGGGCAACCAGATGCGGACCCTGGGGCGTTCCGTCTACCTGAGGTACCTGGAGATCCAGGGCAAAGCCATCGAATTTCCGCCCGACCACTACCAGGGCGATTACATCTCGGAGCTTGCAAGGGAAATCCTCTCGAAAGACGGGGACCGCTATTGCGGCAAGAGCGAAGACGAAGTTCTGCCGTTCTTCACGGCCTGGGGCGCCGGGTCCATCCTGGAAGGGATCAAGGACGATCTCGGTTCTTTCGGGGTCTTCTTCGACTGCTACTTCAGCGAGGGGGAACTCTACAAGGACGATGGCGTGATGAAACTCCTCGACAGGCTCCGGCAGCAGGGGAGCGTCTACCGGGAGGGCGACACGCTCTGGTTCCGCTCGACGGCCTTCGGCGACGAGAAGGACCGGGTCGTCATCCGGGATACCGGCACGCCCACCTACTTTGCCGCCGACATCGCCTATCACAAGAACAAGTTCGACAGGGGGTTCGATATCGTCATCGACGTGTGGGGCGCCGACCACCACGGCTATGTTCCCAGGCTGAAGGCGAGCATCGAGGCCCTCGGCGGCAACAAGGACGCTCTCAAGATCGTCCTCGTTCAACTCGTCAGCCTGCTGCGGGATGGAAAGCCCGTGGCCATGTCCACCCGTGCCGGGGAGTATGTGACGCTCCGGCAGGTGATCGACGAGGTCGGCCGGGACGCCGCCCGGTACAACTTCCTCATGAGGCGCTCCGACAGTCAACTCGATTTCGACCTGGAACTGGCCAAGAGGCAGTCCAACGAAAACCCGGTTTACTACGTTCAGTATGCCCATGCGCGCATCGCGAGCATCACCCGGATGGCGGCGGAGCGGGGCATGGAGATCCCGGGTGGCGACGAGGCGGAGCTGGCACTGCTGACGCTTCCCGAGGAGATCCAGCTCATCAAATCCGTCATTCGCTACCCCGAGATCGTCGAGGGGGCGGCCAAGGCGCTGGAGCCGCACCGGGTTACCTTCTACCTCAACGAACTGGCGGGTATCTTTCACAGTTACTATAACAAGAACCGGGTGATCGCGGACGACCCGGCGCTGAGCCGGGCGCGGCTTTTCCTCGTGAACTCGGTCGGGCACGTCCTGCGCAACGCCCTGGGCATCCTCGGCGTCAGCGCTCCGGAAAAGATGTAGCTACCGGAGGAGTCATGCGGCCGCAACGGATGAAAGAGTTCGAGTTTCGCCTCGGGAAGCTGGGGCTGGTGCTCTTTGTCGTCGGCATCTCCTTCCTGCTCTTTCTATCGTTTGTGACGGGAGTCATGGTGGGCGTCAACATGGAGGGAAACCCCGACCAGATCGCTCAGGGTATCCCCGGGATCCTCAAACAGAAAGTGGGGCGATCGCAACCGGGTGAAACGGGCGAGGCGGAGAAGGGCGAAGGCCCGGAAGACAATAAGGGGGGAGCCGCCGACAAGGGCGACTTCAAACTGACCTTCTTCGACACCCTTTCGAAGGGAAAGGGGGCCGGTTCTGCAGACGCGACGCAGCCCAAGGCGAAGAAAGAAGAGAGCAGGCGCGAGGAAAAAGCGACGGAGACGGCCCGGCCGGCCGTCCTGTCAGCCGGGAATTATGTCATCCAGGTGGCCTCCCTTCAGGACAGGAAAAAGGCCGAGGACCTTCGTGACCGGCTCAACGGCATGGGGTATGCCCCGTACATCGACTCGGCGGAGCTCAGCGAACGCGGCCGCTGGTACCGTGTCAAACTGAAGGGCTTCGAGACGAAGGAGCAGGCCCAGAAGGTGGTTGACGGGCTGCAGGCGAAGGTCAAGGGGCTGCAGTGCATAATCCTGCCGGCAGGAAGCTAACAGGTAACAGGTAACAGAACCATCTTATCCGCTATCTTTTCCTGATACCTGATACCTGTCACCTTGGACAGCCGCAAGAGGTATGACCAAACAGACCGGATAGACCAAATAGACCAGACAGACCAGATAGACGAACATGTTTGAGAACCTGACCGATAAACTAGACGGCATCTTCAAGAAGCTCAAGAGCCGCGGGCGGCTCGACGAGGAGAACATCAAGGACTCCATGAAGGAGATCCGGATGGCCCTTCTCGAGGCCGACGTGAACTTCCGCGTCGTCAAGGACTTCGTCGAGGATGTCCGCGCGAAGGCCGTGGGGCAGGAAGTCCTCGAAAGCCTCACGCCCGGGCAGCAGGTCGTGAAAATCGTCCACGACCGACTCGTGGAGCTCATGGGAGGCGCGGGAAGCCAGTGGCTCAAGCTATCGGGCCGGTTCCCGAACCCGGTCATGCTCGTCGGTCTTCAGGGCTGCGGCAAGACGACGACGGCAGCGAAGCTCGCCCGGCTCACCATGGAGCAGGGCCGCAGGACGGCGCTTGTCTCCCTGGACGTCTATCGCCCTGCCGCCATCGAGCAGCTCAGGGTCCTCGGCGAGTCCCTCGGGGCGGGCGTGCTGCAAGCGGCGGATAAAAAGGACCCCGTCGAGATCGCTCTCGCAGCCATGGCGGATGCGGAAAGCCAGGGGTACGACGTCCTCATCATGGACACGGCGGGCCGCCTGCACATCGACGCCTCGATGATGGACGAACTCAAGCGGATCAAGGCCGCGACAAACCCGTCGGAGATCCTGTTCGTGGCCGATGCCATGACGGGACAGGACGCCGTACAGGTCGCACAGAAGTTCGACGAGACGCTCTCCATCGATGGCGTCATCCTGACGAAGATGGACGGCGATGCCCGGGGCGGTGCCGCTCTTTCGCTGCGGGCCGTTACGGGCAAGCCCATCAAGTTCATCGGTGTGGGCGAAAAAATCGAGGCCCTCGAAGTCTTCCACCCCGAGCGCATGGCATCGCGCATCCTCGGCCTCGGGGACATTCTGACCCTCGTCGAGAAGGCCCAGGCGGCCATCGACGTGAAGGAGGCGCAGGAGCTCGAAAAGAAGATCCGCAAGGATGCCTTCACCCTGGAGGATTTCCGGGATCAGCTGCAGAAGATGCGGAAGATGGGATCCCTGAAGGACATGCTCGGCATGATCCCCGGCCTCGGCAAGCTCAAGGCCCTTAAGGACGTCGACCCCAACGACAAGGAACTCGTCCGGACCATGGCCATCATCGATTCCATGACGAAAAAGGAGCGGGCAAACTACCTGATCATCGACGGCTCCCGGCGCAAGCGCATTGCCCGCGGAAGCGGCGCCGCCGTGCAGGACGTAAACCGGCTTCTCAAGAACTACGTGGAGATGCGCAAGATGATGAAGAAGATGATGACCAAGGGGGGCAGGGATGCCCTTCGGAGGGGCCATTTCCGGCCCTGATTGCGGACGGTAAAAAAAATGTTCTAAAAATCGTTGATTTATGCTAGCTTAATCTACTTTTTTTCGCTCAACACATCAGGAGGTAAGGGATAAACGGAATGGCTGTTAAGATAAGATTGACGCGGATGGGAGCCCGGAAAAAACCTTATTACCGGATCGTCGTAGCCGATTCGGCATCGCCGAGGGACGGGAAATTTATCGAGATCGTCGGCAACTATGACCCGAAGAAGGATCCGGCCGTCATTACGCTGAAAGAGGACCGGATCAAGGAATGGCTCACCAGGGGAGCCGAACCGACACTGACCGTCTCCCAGCTGCTCCGGAAAAAGGGAATCACGATCGCAAAGGACAAGACCAAGGTTGCCTGACCCGCCGGCTTCGTTGGACTCTCAATTCAAAATGGGGTGAATCAGGAGCTTAACATCTAGGATTTCCCTGGAGGTCGTGACGATGAAAGACTTGATCAAGTACATCGCCCAGGCGTTGGTGGACAATCCGGACAAGGTGGAGGTTTCGGAAGTTCTGGGGGAGCAGACATCTGTCATTGAATTGAGAGTGGCGAAGGAGGATCTGGGAAAGGTCATCGGCAAACAGGGAAAGACCGCGAAGGCCATGCGGACGATCCTGAGTGCATCGTCGGCCAAGGTTCACAAGAGGACCGTTCTCGAGATCATCGAGTAACCCGCGCCGATGAGATGGATCGAAATCGGACAGATCATCAAATCTCACGGTCTTGCGGGCCGTGTAAAAGTTCTTTCCTATCTTGAATCGGACAGCCTGTTGCCGTCGCTGAAGGACGTCTGGATCGGCCCCAACAGGGACTCGGCGAAGCGATACCCCGTACAAAATGTGCGCCCCGAGGGGCAGAGCCATTTTTCCCTCCAGCTCGAGGGGATCGAGGATCGCAATGCGGCAGATGCCCTGAGGGGCCTCTCGATTTTTTTGCCCTACGAGAGCCTGGCAACCCTCCCGGAGGATGAGTACTACTGGGAGGACCTCATCGGTCTGACCGTCGTCACCGAGGACGGAAAGCCGCTGGGGCAAATCGAGAGCATCTTCCCGACGGGCAGCAACGATGTGTATGTCTGCAAAGAAGGGGGCAGGGAAATCCTTTTGCCGGCCATTGCCGAGGTGATCCGGTCCGTGGACATCCGGGCGGGCACGGTGGTCGTCCGGTTATTGAAGGGGATGGAGCCAGGCGATGATGCGCTTTGACATCCTGTCCATCTTCCCGGAAATGTTCGAGTCCTTTTTCGGGTGCAGCCTCCTGAAAAAGGCCCGTGACAGGGGCCTGATCCGAATCGAGGCTCACAATATCCGTGACGGGGCCACGGACAGGCACCGGATGACCGACGATTACCCTTACGGTGGCGGGGCGGGCATGGTCATGAAGGTCGAGCCCATCGCCCGGGTCCTCGAAGCCATCGACGCCGTGCCCGGGGAGTGCCTGCGGGTTCTTCTCACGCCGCAGGGTGAGACCTTCAGCCAGGCGATTGCCGGGGAGCTGGCCCAGTCAAGCAGGGTCGTTCTCATCTGCGGGCACTATGAAGGTGTCGACGAACGGGTGAGGCAGAACCTGGTGGACCGCGAGATTTCCATCGGCGACTATGTCCTGACGGGGGGAGAGGCGGCTGCCATGGTTGTCGTCGATGCCGTGGCAAGGCTCATTCCGGGCGTGCTGGGCAACGAGGAATCGGCCCGGCACGAGTCCTTCGCCAAGGGTCTTTTGGAGAGCCCCCAGTACACGAGGCCGGAGGAATTCCGGGGGTGGAAGGTCCCCGATGTTCTTCTCTCGGGGCACCACCGGGAAATCGAGGACTGGAGGCGCCGGGAATCGCTGAAGCGCACGCTCGAGCGCAGGCCCGATCTTCTGGCGACAGCGGCCCTTACGGAGAAGGATCGAACGTTCCTCGAGGATCTGAAAAAAGAACCCTGACGCATCTTCGGCGTCCTGCACTCTGCGCGAACGGTTCGTTTGCAGCCAGAGCTTTTTTTT
>DCVI01000193.1:11937-23348 GCA_002327315.1 Syntrophaceae bacterium UBA2192
CCGATTGCGGACCAGGCCGACCTTGTGAGAGCGATCGTCGGGCACTGGACCAGCGGGGCGGGAGGGGCCCTGAACCCGTCGAGGCGCGAAGCCCTGGAGGCCCTGGAGGTTGCAGGCAGTCTGGCGGAGGTTCTCGAGGCAATCGCCCGCGAGGAATCGGGCCCTGTGAGAACTGTGGTGACAGGCGCCCGGCTGGGCGGATCCTGCGTGAGCCACGGGCAGCTGCGCGAGATCCTGGAAAACGGGAACGGCCCAACCCTTTTCATTTTCGGTACGGGGTGGGGGCTTGCGGGCGAGATCATCGAGAGCAGCCGGTATCGGTTGGAGCCCATCTGCGGAACCGGCACATACAATCATCTCTCGGTGAGATCGGCCGTCGCGATCACGCTGGACAGGGTGGTGGGACGAAAGATGGAAGTTGAGAAGTTGAAAAGTTGACAAGTTGATAAGGTAAGAGAATAAAACCTCTTCCCGATATTTCCACGAGGTGTGGAGAGTAAGGGATGAGGGCTTGATCGGCATATACTCAGGAGGTTTTAGCTGTCATGGATAAGATTGATTTCATCGAAAAAGAGCAGATGAGGGGAGACATCCCCGACTTCAAGTCCGGCGACACCGTCAAGGTCTACGTGAAGATCGTCGAGGGCTCCAAGGAACGAATCCAGGTCTACGAGGGCGTCGTGATCAAGAAGACCCGGGGCAACAGCCGGGCCCAGTTCACCGTCCGCAAGATTTCCTACGGCGTGGGTGTGGAGAGGACTTTCCCCCTGCATTCCCCGGTGATCGACCGGGTGCAGGTCATGAGCCGTGGCAAGGTACGCCGCGCGAAGCTCTTCTACCTGAGAGGGCGCAAGGGGAAAGAGGCGAAGATCAAGGAAATCGACGCGCGCTGAGCAGGCGGCTGTTGACCGAGGGCACATCCCGCAGAATGCCGTGCGTTCATCTGCCGATATCGATTTCGCGAAGATCGGAAGTAAGGAAGAGCGGAAAGAACGATTCTTTGTCTTTGCCGCTCTTCCGCTCTTCATCACTTCCTAACTTCTCGATCGTGCCCCTGCAGCCGGAATTGGCTGGAAAAACCGGACGAGTCGCTCTTTGCGGGAACAGGGCCTCAATGGATGGATAGCTTTGAACTGAGCGCCTACAAGCGGGGGTATCGCGTCATTGCCGGCGTCGATGAAGCGGGAAGGGGACCTCTGGCAGGGCCCGTCGTGGCTGCCGCCGTTGTTCTCCCTCCCGGTTTTCGTCTCGATGGCCTCAAGGATTCGAAACAGCTCACGGAAAAGAAGCGTCAGAGGTTTTACGACATCATCCTGAATGGGGCTTCGAGCTGGGCCCTGGGTGTCGTGGAGCCCTCCGTCATCGACCGGATCAACATCTTGCAGGCCACCCGGCGCGCCATGAAGGAGGCCGTCCAGCAGATTCTGCCGGCCGCTGATTATCTCCTCATCGACGGCGCGCGGGCCCAGCGCCTCAATCTCCCCATCACGCAGGAAACGATCATCCGGGGCGACACCCTGAGCATCTCCGTGGCCTGCGCCTCGATCATCGCCAAGGTGTCCCGAGACCGGATCATGGAGATTTACCATCACCAGTTTCCCCAGTACAACTTCATCGGCAACAAGGGCTACGGCACGAAGGCACACCTCGAGTCGATACGATGCCACGGCCCCTGCAAGATCCATCGCCGGAGCTTCAGGGGGGTGAAGGAGACCCTTGACCAGGGAGAAGAAAAATAAGGGAGCCTGGGGTGAGGACAGGGCTGCAGAGCTCCTTGCGAGGGAAGGGTATCGCATCCTCGAGAGGAACTACCGCTGTCCCCTGGGCGAAATGGACATCATCGCCCGAGAGGGAAAAACCGTCGTATTCGTCGAGGTGAAGACACGCTCTTCGGAACGCTTTGGGCCGCCCCAGGGGGCGATCGGGCCGCAGAAACAGCGGCGAATGACGGCCATCGCCCTTTTTTACCTCAAGGGGAAGGGATGGCTTGGCGCTCCGGCGCGGTTCGACGTTGCCGCCGTCAGTCTGGGCGAGGGAGGAGGAAAGGTTACCCTCTACAAGAACGCCTTCGATGCCACGGGGTGCTGAGCTGCGCTCAGAGCCTACAGCCCGCAGTCTACAGCCTACAGCTAAAGTCCTCTTGCTGGCGGCTGTTGGCTGTCGACTGTCGGCTTCTAAACGCTGCATTGGAGGGTAAAAGAAAAAATTGACGAAATGAGCCAACAGACAAGAAAAGGAACGCTGTATCTCGTCTCTACCCCTATCGGGAACCTGGAGGATATGACGCTTCGTGCGATCCGCATCCTGAAGGAGGTCGACCTCATCGCCTGTGAGGACACGAGGCGCACGCGGATTCTGCTCGATCACTATGGGATCAAGGCGGCGCTCACGAGCCTCTATGACGAGATCGAGCGGGAAAAAGGGGAGGCCCTGGTGGGGAGGCTCCTGGACGGGAAATCCCTGGCATATGTATCCGATGCGGGAACGCCCCTCATCTCCGATCCGGGCTATCATCTCGTCCGGCTGGCCATTGAGGCCGGCATCGCCGTCGTCCCGGTACCGGGTCCCTCTGCCGTGATCGCTGCCCTTTCGGTCTCGGGGCTTCCGTCGGATCGATTTGCCTTCTTCGGCTTCCTGCCTGAAAAGACCGGGCGCAGGCAGTCCTTCCTCCGCAAGTTGAAGGATCTTCCCATGACCCTTGTCTTCTACGAATCGCCCCGTCGGATTGTCGGCACTCTGACGGACATACGGGATTTGCTGGGGGAGCGCCATGTCGTTGTGACCCGGGAACTTACGAAGCTCTTTGAAGAGGTCATCCGGGGACAGGCGGGCGACGTCATCGCGAAACTGGAGTCTGGCGTCGTGAAGGGCGAAATTACCCTTCTCGTAGAAGGCGCACGGGAGAAACCCCTGGCCGGCGATGGGGAAATCGAGGCCCTCTTCAGGGAAATGGACCCGAAGGGGGAGCTTTCGACGAAGGAGATGGCCACAAGGATCGCCGCGGAGCTCGATCTGCCGAGAAAGCGCGTTTATGACAAGATCCTGAAACTCAGGGCCTCCCCTTCTTAACTTCTTAACTTCTCTCATTGTTTCGGGTGGCAAAAAGGGTTGAAGACTCCGGGAAGGTGTGATATTTCATCGGCGTGGGTGAAGAACAAAAAAAGGGGGAGCCGGGATTGGACGAAAAGATCAGCAGACCGGGGGAGCCGCGGGTTCTGGCAGAGAAAGACGTCGTTTACGATCTCGTGGATGTCGTTGAGGAACCGAGGATCGATGCCATCGTCGGCGGGCGCCTGCAGGACGAGATCATGAAAAAGGTCGCCGAGGTTGCAGAGCGGATCGCGAGGGAGCAATTCCCCGGCATTGCCGAACGGGTCATCCGGGAAGAGATCGAGAATCTGAAGAAGCCTGTCGATGAAGAGCCCTAATCCTGCCCGCACCCATGCGCAGAGGTTCACCCTCTGCCTTGTTTTTTCCCTTGTCCTTCTCTGTCCTGCTGCGGCTGCGGGCCTGGAGACGGAAAGCGTCGAAGCCGAAGGCTCGGCGACAATCCACAACAGCAATCTTGCGCAGGCCCGGGAACAGGCTATTTCACTGGCCCTTCGCGGGGCACTCGAGAAGGTCCTTTCTACCGCCGTTTCCCCGCAGATCCCTGCGGCCGGAAAATCCGTCATCACCGACAAGATCTACCCCGTGACGGAGCGCTACATCCTCAGCTACCGGATTGTCCGTGAGGCGGAACAGGACGGTGCCTATGCGGTGAGGATTGCGGCCACTGTCGACGCGGGGAGCCTGAAGGGGGATCTTCGAAGCCTGGGTGTGCTCGGGGGGCAGGGCGAGGAGAGAACGGGGCCCGGAACCTCGATCACTCTGATCGTTCGGGGGACCCTCGCCAGCCATCACGATTTCCTGGCTTTTCGGGAAATGCTGGCCGGCATGCCGCCCATCCGCGGCGTTGTGCCCCGTTTTTTGTCGCAGGACCGTTTCGAGATGGGTCTTGAGTCGACCGAGAACCCGCAGGGTGTCGCCCGGGAGCTGTCGAAGAGGCGATTCAAGGGAGCGCCGATCCGCGTGCTTCGCGTCGAGGCGGCATCCATCGAGATCACAATCCAGAACCAGGGGGTTTCACGTGAATAGACCGGGAAGGGCCGGGATCATCTGCATCTTCATCCTCGGAATGGCTCTGATGCAGGGGTGCTCCTATCTCTCGAATATTCCATACATTCCCTTTGTCAATAAGGCAGAGGACGACCCGCAGCCGGAAAGCCGGAAACTGGATGCCCGAATGATCGCCGTCCTGCCCGTGGACATCAAGACAGGAAGCATCGACGCGGCCCGGATGCTCCGTGAAAAGCTCTTTGATGAACTCTACTTCAAGGGATACCCGAAGATCCCCTTCGAGATGGTGGATGCTGCACTGGCCGATATCCGGAAGCGCGACGGAGGAGCATCGGGCAGCACGGTTGCGCCGCAGGTCATCGGCAGCATGCTCGGCGTGGACGCCGTCATGTACACGACACTCCTCGAGGCGAACACGACGTACCGTTACGTTTATGCGCCTGTAAACGTTGCGGCTGTTTTCGAACTCAAGAGCGTGAAAACGGGTGACACGATCTGGAGGTTCGAGTCCCGCGCAACGGATCGCGACTATGGGGTCACAAAGAGCGGTCTTGAACTCGGAACGACAAAGATTTTCGAGGACGTGGTGCATGAGGCCGTGAAGAAGGCCATGGAAAACCTGCCTGATGGGCCGGGAGTCCGATAAAGAAAGGTAACAGGTAACAGGATCCCCCTGTCGATGGTATTTCCTGTCACCTGCCACCTGATACCTGTCACCTTGAATAGTGATCGATTCATCGGATTCGACAGGCCGTTGAAACGCGCCGACGTTGCCAGGTGCAAGTGTGAATATTCCCAATTCCCTTACCGTTCTCAGGATTGTCCTCGTCCCGGTGATCGTGATTCTCCTGATCCAGGGGCAATACGGGAAGGCCCTGGTTTGCTTCATCATTGCCGGAGTGACCGATGGCCTCGACGGGCTTATCGCCCGGAGTCTCAACCAGATGACCGTCGTGGGGGCCTACCTGGACCCCCTGGCCGACAAGGCACTCGTGATCAGCATGTTCACGACGCTGGCCATCGTCGGTGTAATGCCTGGATGGCTGGCCGTTGTCGTCATCAGCCGCGACTGCATCATCCTGGGAGGGATCCTGGTGATGACGCTCATGTCCGTAGACCTGGAGATCAAACCTTCTTTTGTCAGTAAAATAAACACGATGCTCCAGCTTGTCACCATTTTCTTCGCCCTTTTGATGAAAATGGACGGAGCAGAAACGCAATTCCATGGGGCTTTCATGTTCATCTGCTGGCTGACGGCGATCTTCACCGTGATCTCGGGGGCCGATTATCTCCTGAAGGGCATGAAGCTCATCAACCGGGGGGATGGAAATACGGAAGAATCGTGATTTTGTCTTGACATCATTGCATATTTTTGTTACTCAATACCCGTTTTTATGATGCATGGAAACAGGCACGTAGCTCAGGGGGAGAGCGCCATCCTGACGCGGTGGATGTCCAGGGTTCAAATCCCTGCGTGCCTACCATTACATTTTTTGCGGTGAAGGGCATCAGAAGACGTCAAATCGTTGATGCCCTTTCTTTAATTAAAACCCGAATGATTTCAATCTGTTTCCTATCCGAAGCCCGGCGTGGACGAACCCTGGGCCGGTGACGGGGAAGAATCGGGGATCGCAAGATGAGCAAAATCGACATCAGATACCCGGACGACACCCGGAAGTCCTTCGAAAAGGGACTGGCTGCAGGGGAAATCCTCGCGTCGTGGAAAAAGGACGCCGTCAAGGATGCCGTCGCCGCCAGGCTCAACGACCGCCTGATCGACCTGTCGAGCCCGGTCACGGAAAACGGCACCATCGACGCCGTGAACGTCAACACGCCCGAGGGGGTCGGTGTCCTGCGTCACAGCATCTCCCATGTCATGGCCGAGGCGGTGCAGGAGCTTTTCCCCAACGTGAAGGTGACCATCGGCCCTTCGATCGAGGACGGGTTCTACTACGATTTCGATTACGAGTCGACCTTCACGCCCGAGGATCTGAAGAAGATCGAGGAGCGCATGGCCGAAATCGCCGCCAAGGATGCACCCTTCACGCGCCGCGAGGTCAGCCGCGAAGAAGCGGTGGAGCTCTTCAAGAAAAAGGGCGAACCCTACAAGGTGGAACTGATCAACGACCTGCCCGCCGATGTGAAAACGGTGAGCCTTTACACGCAGGGCGATTTCACCGACCTGTGCCGGGGCCCGCACATCCCCGCAACGGGAAAGATCAAGGCCTTCAAGTTGCTCAACGTGGCCGGCGCCTACTGGCGGGGCGACGAGCACAACAAGATGCTCCAGCGCATCTACGGAACGGGGTTTGCGACTCCCAAGGAGATGGCGGAGTATTTCGTCTTCATCGAGGAGGCCAAACGGCGCGACCACCGGCGGCTCGGCAAGGAGCTGGATCTCTTCCAGATCAACGAGGAGGTGGGACCGGGGCTCATCATCTGGCACCCCAAGGGTGCGATGCTCCGAACCATCATCGAGGACTGGGAACGCAAAGAACACTTCAAGCGGGGCTACGATATCGTCCTGGGCCCGCAGATCCTCAGGGATCACATGTGGATCCGTTCGGGCCACATGGACCACTACAAGGAATCCATGTATTTCACCGAGGTGGAGAAAGAGGGCTATGGGATCAAGCCCATGAACTGCCTCTCCCACATGATGATTTACAAATCGAAGATCCGCAGCTATCGGGACCTGCCGCTTCGCTACTTCGAACTGGGCACCGTGCACCGCCACGAGAAGACGGGCGTTCTGCACGGCCTGACCCGCGTTCGGCAGTTCACCCAGGATGACGCCCACATCCTCTGCACGCCCGAGCAGCTCAACTCGGAAATCGTGGCCATCGCGGACTTCGTCAAGTACGCCATGGGCATTTTCGGCTTCGAATACGAAGTCGAGCTGAGCACGCGGCCCTCGAATTCCATCGGGAGCGACAGGGACTGGGAGATGGCGACGGCTGCACTCGAGGAGTCCCTCAAGGGCAACCGGATGGTCTACGACATCAACGAGGGCGACGGCGCCTTCTACGGGCCCAAGATCGACTTCAAGCTCAAAGACGCCCTCAAGCGAAAGTGGCAGTGCGCCACGATCCAGTGCGACTTTGCGCTGCCCGAGCGCTTCGATCTGCACTACATCGGCGCTGACGGCGAGAAGCACCGTCCCGTCATGCTTCACCGGGTCATCCTGGGGTCCATCGAGCGCTTCATCGGGGTGCTGATCGAGCACTACGCCGGGGCCTTTCCGGTGTGGCTGGCGCCCGTTCAGGCGATTCTCGTCACCGTCACGGACAGCCAGATCCCCTACGGCGAGGAGGTTTACCGGAAGCTTCTGGACATCGGTGTGCGCGTGGAAAAGGATTTCAAGAACGAGAAACTGGGGCACAAGATCCGCGAGGCGCAACTCCAGAAGATCCCCTACATGCTCGTCATCGGGGACAAGGAGGTCGCTTCCGGGACGATTTCCCCACGGCAGCGAGACGGAAAAAACCTCGGAGCCATGACGGTCGACGCCCTTGTCGATCTCATCCGGGGAAAGTGCAGCCGCTACGAATAGCGAGACGGAACATCCCCTCAGGGGATGAATATCGCCATCGAGCAGGAGGTGTCCAATAGACAAAAATCTTCGGATCAACCAGGGGATCAGGGTCCCGAACGTGCGGGTCATCGACTTCGAGGGCAAGCAGCTCGGGGTATTACCCATTGCCGAGGCCCTGGCGGAAGCGGGAAGGGTGGGCATGGATCTGGTTGAGGTGGCCCCGAATTCCAATCCCCCCGTGTGCCGAATCATGGACTACGGGAAGTTCAGCTACCAGCAGAGCAAGAAAATGCAGGTGGCAAGGAAGAGTGCGGCTACCGTCCAGATCAAGGAGATGCGGCTCCGGCCCAAGATCGGCGAACATGACCGGGGCATCAAAATCCGGAAGGTCAAAGAGTTTCTGGAAGAGGGCGACAGGGTTAAGATATCCATGCTCTTTCGGGGCAGGGAGATTGCCTATACGTCGATCGGCCTGAAAATCATGGAGTCCATCCGGGACGAATTGGAGAGCGTTGCCACCGTGGAGCAGCAGCCCCGGATCGAGGGGCGAAGCATGGTAATGTTGGTATCCCCCAAGAAATAACGCGTCAAGGAGCAGTCAATGCCGAAGCAGAAAACACACAAGGGAGCATCGAAACGCTTTTCTCTCACCGGGACGGGAAAGGTGAAACGGAAGAAAGCATTCCACAGCCACATCCTGACCAAGAAGACGACAAAGCGGAAGCGGAACATGAGGAAGTCAGCGATCCTCGACGCCCGGGACACGAAGGGCATCAAGAGGCTGATCCCCTACGCGTAGAGGGATTCTGCGGGGTCGTCGGCCGTATCGGAGAGCAAATACAGGATAGAGGGGCCTCTTCCCCTCTATTTTCTTTAACAACAGGCTAAAGGCTAAAGGCTTTAAGAGCCTATAAACAGCAGGAAAGAATCTGTTCAGGAGACAGTATCATGGCACGTGTAAAACGAAGCGTAACAGGCAGAAAGAAACGAAGGAAGATCATGAAGCTGGCCAAGGGCTTCTTCGGGGCCCGGCGCAGGGCATACCGTCTTGCGACGGAGTCCGTCAACCGCGCCCTGGCCTTTGCCTTCCGGGACCGCAAGGCCCGCAAGCGAGAGTTCCGCAGCCTCTGGATTGCGCGGATCAATGCCGCGACAAGGCTCAACAACCTTTCCTACAGCCGTTTCATCGACGGGCTGAAGAAGGCGGGCGTAGCCATGGACCGCAAGGTCCTGGCCGAAATCGCCGTCCACGACCCCCGGGCGTTTGCCGTCATCGCCGGCATCGCGGCAGGTGAGAAGAAGGGATGAGAGGGCAACTCGAGAAGCTTCAGCGGGATGCCGAGGAAGAGCTTCGCGGGGCTGTTACAGACGAGGCGATCCAGGCCATCCGGACGAAATATCTCGGCCGCAAGGGAGTCCTGACGTCGATCCTGCGCGGTCTGGGCGGCGTGGCGCCGGAAGAGAGGCCCGCCATGGGGCAGTTGGCCAACCAGGTCAAGGATGCCCTCTCGCTGCGCATCGATGCCGTACTGGCCGGGATCGCGGCTTCGAAGAAGGACGGCAAGCTCCTGCAGGAGCGGGTCGACGTGACCCTGCCCGGCCGGGGGATTGCCTGCGGCAAGCTTCACCCGATCACGCTGGTGATGCAGGAGATCTGCGGGATTTTCGCCTCGCTGGGATTTTCCATTGCCGAGGGGCCCGAGGTCGAGCTGGACTACTACAACTTCGAGGCCCTCAACATGGCCAAGGACCACCCGTCCCGGGACATGCAGGCGACCTTCTACGTAACGGAAAACCTGCTTCTCAGGACCCACACCTCACCGGTCCAGATCCGGGTGATGGAGAAGCAGAAACCGCCCGTGCGGGTGATTGCTCCGGGGAAGGTCTACCGGCCCGACGCCGACATCTCACACTCCCCCATGTTCCACCAGATCGAGGGCCTCTACGTCGACAAAGGCGTCACGTTCGGGGACCTGAAGGGGACCCTCACGTTTTTCCTGAAGCACGTCTTCGGCGATGAGATCGGGGTGAGGTTCCGGCCGAGCTTTTTCCCCTTCACCGAACCCAGCGCAGAGGTCGATATCCGGTGCGTCATGTGCAGCGGCAAGGGATGCCGCGTGTGCGGCCAGAGCGGCTGGCTCGAGATCCTGGGCTCAGGCATGGTCGACCCCGAGGTCTTCAAGGCCGTTGGGTACGACAGCGAGGAGTATACGGGCTTTGCCTTCGGTCTCGGCGTCGAGCGGATCGCCATGCTGCGATACGGCATCTCCGACATCCGGCTCTTTACGGAGAACGACCGGCGGTTCCTGGAACAGTTCTGATAAAACAGGCTACAGGCTACAGGTTTCAGGCAACAGGGTGAAAAAGAGATTCGGGCATTTTCCCTGAAGCCCGATGCCTGACGCCCGATACCTAGAACCGAAGGTTCTTATGAAAGTCAGTTTACGGTGGCTTAAAGACTACGTCGACATCGACATCGCCCCGTCGGCTCTGGCCGACCGCCTCACGATGGCAGGCCTCGAGGTGGATGCCGTCGAGGAGTACACCCCCGCATTCACGGGGGTTGTGACGGCAAAAATCCTCTCCATGAAACCCCACCCCGGTGCGGACAAGCTTCACCTGCTGGAGGTGACGACGGGCGAGCAAGTGCTACCGATCGTCTGCGGTGCCCAGAACATGAAGGCGGGCGACGTGGTGGCGCTTGCCACGGTCGGGGCTGCGATCCCGGGCGGTTACATCATTAAGAGCTCGAAAATCAGGGGGGAGGCCTCCGAGGGGATGCTCTGTTCCGAGGACGAGCTGGGGATCGGGCCCGATGCATCGGGAATCATGATCCTGTCGGCGGAAACGCCGCTCGGAAAGAATCTCGTCGACGTGCTGGAGCTGAAAGATACGGTCCTCGACATCGGGATCACGCCCAATCGCGCCGACTGCCTGAGCATCATCGGGATCGCGCGGGAAGCGGCTGCACTCTGCGGCAGGAAGCTGCGCTACCCGAGGATCGCCTTCAGGGAATCCTCCGAAGACATCCGCAAGCTCACATCCGTCGAGATCCTGGACCCCGATTTCTGTCCCCGGTACACGGCCCGCATGATCAAGGGCGTGCGCATCCAGCCCTCGCCGAAATGGATGCGTCTTCGCCTCGAGGCCGTGGGACTGAGGGCCATCAACAACGTGGTCGATGTGACCAACTTCGTCATGATGGAGCTGGGTCAGCCGCTCCATGCCTTCGATTTCCGCTTCCTCGAGGAAGGGCGAATCGTCGTCCGCAAATCCAGGGAGGGAGAGCCTTTCGTCTCCCTGGACGGCAAGACACGGAGCCTGAATGCCGAGACCCTCATGATCTGCGACGGCCGCAAGCCCGTGGCCATTGCCGGGATCATGGGCGGCGAGAACTCCGAGGTGAAAGAGGACACGGAGACGGTGCTTCTCGAGAGCGCCTATTTCAATCCCTCCACAATCCGGCGGGGAGCGAGATTTCTCGGCATGGGCACCGATGCCGCCTTCCGGTTCGAGCGCGGGATCGACCCCGAGGGGGTCGTGAGGGCCCTCGACCGGGCCGCTCAGCTCATCGCCGATCTCTCGGGCGGAACCGTCTGCAAGGGGCATATCGACACATATCCCCAAAAGGTTACCGTATCGGGGCCCATCACGCTACGGATGAAACGGGTCGAGGATATACTGGGTACGCCGGTGAAGGCCTCGGAGGCAAAAGCGATCTTCAAGAGCCTTGAGATGGCCGTGAAGACGCAGGGCA
>DCVI01000184.1:0-6335 GCA_002327315.1 Syntrophaceae bacterium UBA2192
TGGGCCTCGCCGCCGGAGAGCGTCGTGGCCGACTGGCCGAGCCGGATGTAGCCCAGCCCCACGTCGTGGAGGAGCTGCAGCTTCGTGCGGATCGACGGGATGTTCTCGAAGAAGACGAGGGCCTCGCTCACCGTCATGTCGAGAACCTCGGCGATGCTCTTGCCCTTGTACTGGATCTCCAGGGTGTCGCGGTTGAAGCGTTTTCCGCGGCAGATGTCGCAGGTCACGTAGACATCGGGCAGGAAGTGCATCTCGATCTCGATGAGGCCGTTGCCCTCGCAGGACTCGCAGCGCCCGCCCTTGACGTTGAAGCTGAACCGCCCCGGCTTGTAACCCCGCGTGCGCGATTCCGGCAGCTGGGCGAAAAGGTCCCGGATGAAGGTGTAAGCGCCCGTGTAGGTGATGGGGTTGGAGCGGGGCGTGCGGCCGATGGGCTGCTGGTTCATGACGATGACCCGCTCGATTCCCCCCAGGTCCCGCACGTTGCGGATCTTTCCGACCCTTCCCTTGTAGCGGTAGAGCCGCCGGGCGAGCACCCGGTAGAGGGTTTCCAGGACCAGGGTGCTTTTGCCGGAGCCGGAAACCCCGGTCACGCAGGTGAGCACTCCCACGGGGATGCGGATGTCGATGCCCTGGAGGTTGTTTTCCGTGGCGCCCTCGAGGACGATGAATCGCCCGGCGGGCGCTCTGCGTTTCTCCGGTACGGGGATGCCGAGCCGGCCCGAGAGGTAGCGTCCCGTGAGCGACGTCTCGCTTGCCAGGATCTCCGAAGGTGTTCCCTGGAAGACGACGTGGCCTCCCTCGAGGCCCGCGCCCGGCCCCATGTCGACGATCCCGTCGGAGGCCATCATCATGTCGGCGTCGTGCTCGACGACGAGCACCGTGTTTCCCATTTCCTTGAGGCGCGCCAGCGTGGCGATGAGGCGCCCGTTGTCGCGCGGGTGAAGCCCGATCGTAGGCTCGTCCAGCACGTAGAGCACCCCCGAGAGGCCCGAGCCGATCTGGGTGGCAAGCCGGATGCGCTGCCATTCTCCCCCGGAGAGCGTCCCGGAGGCCCGCTCGAGGCTCAGGTAGTCCATGCCCACGTCCAGCAGGAACCGCAGCCGGTCCCGGATCTCCTTCAGGATCCTCTCCGAGATGGCCGCCTCCTGGCTGGTGAGCGTCAGCCCCTTGAGGAAGTCCATGCCGTCCGCGATGGAGAGCCGGCAGAACTCGTAGATGTTCTTCCCGCCCACCGTCACCGAGAGGCTTTCCTTCTTCAGGCGCGCGCCGCGGCAGGCGGGGCACTCGCTCATGTTCAGATAGCGCTCGAGCTCCGTGCGCATGTCGTAGGAGTCCGTCTCGTGGTAGCGCCTGTCGAGATTGGGGATGATGCCCTCGAAGGGCTTTTCCGTGAAGGTGCGCTTGCCCCCGTTGTTCGTGTAGAACCGCACGGCCTCATCGCCGGAGCCGTAGAGAAGCATGCGCCGGATCTTTTCGGGGAGTTCCTTGAATGGCGTGTTGATGTCGAAGCCGAAATGCTCCGAGAGGGCCTCGAGCATCTGGTGGAAGTACATGGAATCGCGGTTCTGCCACGGGGCGATGGCCCCTTCGCGGATGGAGAGCCCCGGGTCGGAAACGATGAGGTCCTCGTCGAAGAAGATCTTCGTTCCCAGGCCGTCGCACTCCGGGCAGGCCCCGTAGGGGCTGTTGAAGGAGAACATCCGCGGGGCCAGCTCGGGGAGGCTCACGTTGCAATCCGGGCAGGCGTATCGCTCGCTGAAGAGAATCTGCTCTCCCCCGGCGATGTCGGCCTTGACGAGGCCGTCGGAGAGCCGCGCCGTGATCTCCAGGGAGTCGCGCAGGCGTTTGCGGATTCCCTCGCGAATGACGAGGCGATCGACGACGACGTCGATGTCATGGCGCTTGTTCTTGTCCATGGCGATTTCGTCGGCCAGGTCCCGGATCTCGCCGTCCACCTTCACCCGCACGTAACCCTCGCGGCGAAGCCTGCCCAGCTCCCGCTGGAACTCGCCCTTCTTGCCGCGCACGACGGGGGCCATAAGCGAGACGGCCGTGCTTCCGGGCAGCGCCAGGAGCTGTTCCACCATGGTGTCGATCGTCTGCGAGCGGATCTCGCGGCCGCACAGGAAGCAGTGGGGAGAGCCGATGCGGGCGTAGAGGAGACGCAGGTAGTCGTAGATCTCCGTGACGGTGCCCACCGTCGACCGGGGGTTGTGGCTTGCGCTCCGTTGCTCGATGGCGATGGCCGGCGAGAGCCCCTCGATGGACTCCACCTCTGGTTTGTCCATCTGGCCGATAAACTGGCGGGCATAGGTGGACAGGGACTCCACGTAGCGGCGCTGGCCCTCGGCGTAGATCGTGTCGAAGGCAAGCGTCGACTTGCCCGAGCCGCTCACGCCGGTGATGACGACGAGACTGTCCCGGGGGATGTCGATGCTGACGTTCTTGAGGTTGTGCTGGGATGCACCCTTGATGCGAATGTATTTCATAATGACTCAAATCCCCCTCTGTCCCCAAGCAGCTTCGCTGCAGTAATGGGTTGACTGGGGAATTGATTGATTGGGGAAGAGTCGACAGCCTGCCCCCATGCTTCCCCTTCTTCCTTGTCACCTAGTCAACGAATCGCCAGTTACTGCTGCGTAGCAGCTAAATGGGGGATAAAAGGGGGATTGCCTGACGAAATAGACCAGACAGACCAGATAGACTGAAAAGACGAGATTCGCCTACAGGCGAATCTCTATGTGCGCCTTCTGCCGCCTTTCCACCACCCACTCGGCGTACTTCTTTTCCATCTTGTCGCGGTAGATCCGCTCCTCCACGTCCTCGCGGGTGGCCTTGATGGAGAGGCTTCCGCCGCCCCGCCGGTCGAGGGCCCGGATGATGTAGAACCCCTGTGGGGTTTCGATCACATCACTCATCTCGCCCTGTTTGAGGCCGAAGGCGACCTCGTCGATTGCTGGGTTAAGGGTTCCTTTCTCGACATAGCCGATGTCGCCCCCGGTGCGCGGGGTGGCGGGGGCGAACTCGTTGGCAAGGCCCTCGAAGGGCTCGCCGGCCCGGCTGCGCTTCATGATGGTCTGGGCTTTGGCACTCTGCTGTTCTTTGACTGCCGGGTCGCCTCCAGCGGGGACGGGAAGGTAGATCATCTGCATCCTCACCCTGAGCTTCCCCTCGTACTCGTCGCGGTGTTCCTGGTAAAACAAGCCGATCTCCTCGTTCGTGACGGAGACCCTCGGGCGGATTTCCCTCTGCATGATCTTCATTTTGATCAGATCGTTTCGGGTCGCCTCGCGGTACTTCTCGTAGTTGCTCCCTTCCTTGACCAGGACCTGCTGCAGGTCCTCAATCGACATTTTGCGCCGCTGCAGGCTGTCCTGGATGTTGTTGGTTATCTCTTCGTCCCGGACTGTGATCCCCAGTTTCCTCGCTTCCTGTCTCAGGAGCAGATCGTCGATCATCCTGTCCAGAAAAACCTTCCTCGCCTCACCGGCGATCCGCGCCCGTTCCCCGGGGGGAATTTCCTGCCCGTATCGCTTCAGGACGAGATCCACCGTGCTTTCCAACTCGTACTGGGTGATGACGTCGTCGTTGACGACGGCGATGACGCGATCGACGATCTCACCCCACGACGGCGTTGCCGCCGCGAAAAGAAGGAATGCGGCCCATGCCAGAAGCCTGTTCAGTTTGTTCATGGATGTTCACCGCCACCATTATCCCTTGCCGGGGGTCGCCGGGGCTTGTCCCGGCCTGGGCTCCTCGGTTCGGGTTTCTTCGATCTTGACCTGCTTCAGGCGCTCTTCATCGATTTGGATTTTCGCCCCCGACTTGAGCGCATCGAGCCATTTCCGGAATCCCTGCTCCTCTTTGCCCTTTGCGAGGTCCGCCTTGATCTTTTCCTTCACTTCGGCAAATTCGATCCAGCGCCCCTTTTCTTTTTGCAGGACCTTGAACAGGTGGAATCCGTAAGGGCTTTTCACGACCTTGCTCGTCCTTCCCTCGGCAAGCGAGAAGACGATCCGGTCGAAGGCCTCCGGCATGACCCCCCGGGTGAAAACACCGAGGTCCCCCCCTTTGGCGGCTTCGGGGCCCGTTGAGACCTCGCGGGCCACCTTGCCGAATTCTTCACCGGCCTGGAGGCGCTTCAGCACGGTATCGGCTTTCTCCCGGGTCGGCACGACGATCTGGGCGACATGCACCGTCTCCTCGGAGTAGTAGCGGCTCCGGTTGGCCTGGTAATAGGCCATGGCCTCGTCATCCGTGACGGTGATCTTCGAATTGACCTCCCGGTCGACGAGCTTCTCGAGCAGCAGCCGCTTTCTCAGCTCCTCGCTCCAGATCTTGTAGTCCACCTTCTCGCCGCCGAAGACCTGGGCGAAACTCTCGCCGGCGTAATCCTTCTTGATCTCCTCGACGCGTTTTTTCAACTCCTCGTCGGTGACCTTGAGCCCGAGTTTCTCGGCCTGGATCAGCATCACCTTTTCATCGATCAGGTCGTCGAGGGCCTCGCGCTTGACGTTGACGATGTCCTCTTCCTTCAGGCCGGCCGTGCTGCCCAGGAGGTTGAGGGCGTTGCGCAGCTTTACGGTCAAGTCCTTGACCTTGATCTCGACCCCGTCCACCGTGGCGATGGCATCCTCCGATGGCGTCTTGAAGGTCGAGCAACCGATGACGGCGGCCAGGAAAAAAGTCGCTGCCATTCCCACCAGGGCAATCCTGCGGAGCAGGTCATTCTTGCACGACTCTCCTTCGCGATCCTCCATCTGCGTTTCCCCCACTACATAATACAGTCTATCCGGTCTATTTAGTCTGTCTCGTCTATTTGGTCTGGCCGCCTTCGGCGGCGGTAACTGGTACTTGGAAATTGGGTATTGGGATCTCCTGAATCCCTTCTTCCTCGTCCCTACGCCCTGGTCCCTTTATCCTCTTCACTCAGGCACTTAGACACTCAGGCACTTCTTTCCGCTTCCTTCACTAGCCACAAACCACTAGCCACTTCTTCAGTGCCGCGCCAGCTCCTCGAGCAGCCCCTTTGCCGCCTCGATGACCTGTCCCTCGTGCAGTTCGGGCATGGGAATAAAGAGCCGGTGGTCGGGCGTGAAGCGCATGCCCTTCCACTTCTTCCTCGAAAGCTCGATGAGCTTCAGCGGGTCGATGGGGCTCGACTTGTGGATCACGAGGATCATGTTCCGCCCGTCGTACTCCATCTTTTCGGCCATGAGGCCCTTCATGAGGTTGCGCAGGCTGATGACCTCAATCAGGTTCTGCACCTCCGGGGGCAACGGGCCGTAACAGTCCAGCATCTCCTCCCTCGCCTCCAGGAGGTCCTCGTCGGCCGGGGCCATGGAGAGCTTTTTGTACGTCACGAGCCTGCGGTGCGTGTCGGGCACGTAGCTGTCGGGGATAAAGGCCGCAAGCCCCAGGTGGATCTCCGGCTTGATCTCCGCCTCGGGCATCTTCTCGCCCCGCAGCTCCCGGACGGCCCGCTCCATGAGCTGTGTGTACATCTCGTACCCCACGGCCGAGATGTTCCCCGACTGGGCCATCCCCACGAGGTTTCCGGCCCCGCGGATCTCGAGGTCGTGCGATGCGATCTTGAACCCGGAGCCCGGCTCCGTGAATTCCTTGATGACCGTGAGCCTTTTTTGCGCGTCGGGCGAGAGCATGGCCCCCGGCGGGATCAGCAGATACGCCCGGGCCTCCTCCTTCGAGCGGCCCACGCGCCCCCGGATCTGGTAGAGCTGCGCCAGGCCGAACCGGTCCGCACGGTCGATGACGATCGTGTTGGCCGCGGGGATGTCGATGCCCGACCCGATGATCGTCGTACATATCAGAACATCGTACTCTTTACGAAGGAATTTTACCATGACATCCTCCAGCTCCCGGGGGCGCATCTGGCCGTGGGCGACGCCGATTTTCGCCTCGGGTACGACCTGCCCGATGCGCCGGGCCATGTGGTGGATGGAGTGAACCCGGTCGTGGATGAAGAAGACCTGCCCCCCGCGGGCCATCTCGTCGAGGGTGGCCCTGCGGATCACGTCGTCGTCGAACTCCAGCACCCAGGTCTTGATGGAGAGCCTTCCCTCGGGCGGAGTGTGGATGATGGAGAGGTCCCGGATCCCCACGAGCGAAAGCTGCAGCGTGCGCGGGATGGGGGTCGCGGTGAGCGTCATCACGTCCACCAGCGTGCGCAGCTTCTTGAGTTTCTCCTTGTGGGTGACGCCGAAGCGCTGCTCCTCGTCGATCACGACGAGTCCCAGGTCCTTGAAGACGACGTCCTTCTGCAGGAGCCGGTGGGTGCCGACGACGATGTCGATGGAGCCCCGGGCGAGCTT
>DCVI01000184.1:6461-7693 GCA_002327315.1 Syntrophaceae bacterium UBA2192
CCGAAGCCTGCATCGCCGCAGATGAGCCGGTCCATGGGCTTTTCGCTGTCCATGTCGAGGTTCACGTCCTCGATGGCGCGGCCCTGGTCCGGTGTCTCCTCGTACTCGAAGGACGAGGAGAACTCCTCGTAGTAGCGGTCGACGGCCGAGAAGGCGTGTCCCTTCAGCGTGTCGCGGGCCGCGTAGAGGGCCACCAGGTCCTCGGCGATCTCCTCGACCGCCTTCTTGACGCGGCGCCTGGCCGTCTCCCAGGCCGTCCCGCCCAGCTTGTCGATCCGGGGGTCGTGCCCGTCGGGCCCGATGTAGCGCTGGATCTGGTCGAGTCGGTGTACGGGGATGTAAAGCCGGTCGCCCGCCTGGTATTCCATGAGGAGGAAGTCGTTCTCGATGGCCCCCACGCTGAGCCGCTTGAGCCCCCGGTAGATGCCGATCCCGTGGTCCGTGTGGACGACGCAGTCGCCCTCGTTGAGCTCGCCGAAGGACTGCAGGAAGTATCCCTCGCGGGCACGGGCGGGGCGGCGCCTGCGGGCTTTCTTCCCGAAAATCTCCTCCTCGCCGACCACGACGATCCGAAGCCCGGGCAGGGAAAATCCCTCGGCGATCTTCCCCTCGCGCAGGATGAGGCGTCCGGCCGCTCCCCGGGGCTCCAGGATCTCCCGGAAAAAGGGGGCCTCCGAGCGCGCCATGGGGAGCGAGTAGTCCTCGAGGAGATGAATCATGCGGTGCATCTCCTCCTCGCCCGCGCACAGGTAGTGGACGAGAAACCCCTCGCGGGTCCAACCGCGGATTTTCTCGGCCATGGGGGCCAGCAGGCTTTCCTCGCGCTGGATGAGGGCGGGCTCCTTCGGCCGCAGGCCCAGGTCCGTCTCGACGCCGAAACGGACGGCGCTGCCATCGTCCTGCGCGCCGATCTCGATTGCCTCGATCACGATCCTCGACCGGTTCCCGACACCTCGCTCCGCGTCCTTCTCCGAAAGAAAGAGAACGCTCTCGTCGAGATGGAATTTTTCCTCTTCCTTTGCCCGGAGGAAGAGACGGCCGATTTCGTTTCGCGCCTTCTCGTCGGCCCTTGCCGTGGCCAGCGGGTCGTCGACAATGACGAGTCCCCCGGCCGGGATGTAGTCCGCCAGGCTCTCGAGGCCTCCTGACCCCGCCTCGTCCGTGTAGAAAAGGGGGAAGAACTGCGGGTTGAGGGAGCCCGTCTGCCCGTTGCCGATCGTCTCGGCGAGACG
>DCVI01000007.1:0-11356 GCA_002327315.1 Syntrophaceae bacterium UBA2192
CCGGTCAGGCCGACGCGCCGGTCAGGCCTGGGCCTTCGGCTCTTCCTTGGGCGCTTCCCGGGTCTCCATGGCCTCCCAGACGATCTCGGCGATGTCCTTGGCGACGACCTTGTCCTCGGCGTTGCGCGCCTTGAGGCCGTCCATGACCATGGTGTTGCAGAAGGGGCAGGCCGTGGCGATGCCCGTGGCGTTCACCTTGAGGGCCATGTCGGTGCGGGTGTTGTTGATCCGCTCGCCGTGGTGCTCCTCCATCCACATGCGGCCGCCGCCGGCGCCGCAGCAGAAGCCGTGGTCGTGGTGCTTCTCCATCTCCACGAGCTTCAAGCCCGGTACGGCCGAAAGGATCTTTCTCGGCTGGTCGTAGACCTTGTTGTAGCGGCCGAGGAAGCACGAGTCGTGGTAGGTGAAGAGCCCCTCGGAGGCCTTCGTCGGCTTGATCTTCCCCTTGGCGATGAGATCGGCGATGATCTCCGTGTGGTGATAGACCTCGTAGGAGCCGCCCAGCTGGGGATAGTCCTTCTTGATCAGGTTGTAGCCATGGGGGCAGGTGGTGATGATCTTCTTGACCCCGTAGCCGTTCATCACCTCGATGTTGGCCTGGGCGAGCGCCTGGTAGAGGTACTCGTTGCCTCCCCTCATGGCCGAATCTCCGCAGCAGCTCTCCTCGGTGCCGAGGATGGCAAAGCTCACCCCCGCGGCCTGCAGGATTTTCGCAAAGGCCGTGGAGACCTTCTTGCCCCGGTCTTCCAGGGAACCGGCGCAGCCCACGTACCAGCAATACTCCGCCGTGGGGTCCTCGGCCATGGTCTTCACGCCCAGCTCTTTGGCCCAGTCGCCGCGCATGTGGGCGCCGATGCCCCATGGGTTGGAGTTGTTCTCCATGTTGCGGTAGGTGAGCTGGAGCTCGGGTGCGAAGTCGGCCTCCGTAAGGACCTTGTAGCGACGCATGTCGATGATCTTGGGAACGTGCTCGATCAGGACGGGACAGTGCTCCATGCAGTGCATGCAGTTCGTGCAGTCCCATACGGGGTTGACACCCACGGCGTCGTTGATGAGGTTCTTCTCGCTCTCGGGGATCTCGGGTGCCGGCGCATCTGCGCCGGCCGTCTTGGCGGCCTTGGCGGCGGCGGCATAAAGCGGCGCGCGCGTCAGCCAGTGGTCCTTGATGTCCTGGACGAGCTTCTTGGGCGAAAGCTCCTTGCCCGTCAGGTAGGCCGGGCAGCCGTTCTGGCAGCGGCCGCAGCGCGTGCAGGCGTCGGAGTCGAAGATCTGCTTCCAGGTGAACTCCTCGAGCTTGCCCACGCCGAAGCTCTCGGCGTTCTCGAAGTCGCGGATGGGCTCGATCTGGCCCACGGGCTTCAGGGTGGCCATGAACTGGTTGGCCGGCGAGGTCACGATGTGCAGCAGCCTCGAGAAGGGGATGTAGGCGATAAAGCCGAAGGCCAGAAAGGCATGGCCCCACCACATGAGCTTGTGGGAGGTCTTCAGGGTATCCATGCTCATCCCGACGAAGAACTGGCCCACCATGTAGCCGATGAAGGACCACTTCTCGAAGTCGGGGTTACCCGTCGCCACGATGCGCAGGCCCTCGATGATGTAGCCCGTCACCATGATGGCGAGGATGAGGATCAGCACGATGGCATCATCGGGCCGGTTGTCCGGAACGCCCTTATAGCCAAGCCGGTCGGGCTTTTTGATGTAGCGCCGGTCGATCGCCAGGATGCATCCCACGACGGCAAAGAGGCCGAATAGATCCATGATAAAGGAAAAGGCCAGATACCCTTTGCCGGGCAGGTGCATGCCCGTGTAGAACGACGTGGCGTCGATGGCAGCCCCCCAGATCAGGACGAAAAATGCAAAGAAAATGAGACCGTGAATCAGGCCGGGATAGAAATCCCGCCAGACGGAAAGCTGCAGGATGCCGTTTCTGAAAAGATTCTTGACGCGCTCCCCTCTGTTGTCATCCCTGACTTCGGCCTTCCCCATGGCCTTCCAGAGATCGAGACGCTTATAGAGACCCCAGCCGAGAATCGCCAGGGCGATCAGCGCGAAGACATCGAGGGGGATCTGATAATTGGTGGTATTCCAGAATACCTCCCTCCCCTCGTTGCCGGGTCCAAATACCATGTTTTCCATACGTCACGTCCTCCATTCCACTGTTCTGTTGCAAAGCCCCCTTGAAAGCGGGCTTCCCGGTCAGGAAGGAGCCGGACAGGATTGCGCACCGTCGTGCGCGTTCAGGGCGTGCGCCCCGTGCCGGTTCTCTGCCTCTNNCGCGCCGCCCGCCCCTTCGCTCTCTCCGTGCGAAGGGGGGGACGAACGTTTGCGGGGCGCTTCCGGCGGGGTGCATCCGGTGGAGATGACATTATCGTGCGCAAGAAGAAAATCCGCGCAAACGGAGGCGCCCGGTCGGACCGGGCAGGAAATATGTAGGCCGATTGACAGGCTGTTGAAAAACACCTGCCTGCGGCGTTGCCCTTGTCCCTCTTCGCTCAACGTACGCCACAAAGTACGCCTCGCTCCTCGGGATGTCGGGCGCCTTGCATTCAGGCATTTTTGAACAGCCTGAACAAGGGCACTTTCATAAGATGGAGCGGAGCCGGCCCCTGAAGGAGGCCGGCTCCGCTTTTCAACCTTACGCAAGAATCTTCTTCGCCGCTGCCGTCACTTCCGGCACGACCTTGAAGAGGTCGTCGACGATCCCGTAGTCCGCCCTCTGGAAGATGGGGGCCTCGGGGTCCTTGTTGATGGCGACGATGAACTTCGAGGAGCTCATGCCGGCGAGATGCTGAATGGCACCGGAAATACCGCAGGCGATGTAGAGGTTCGGCGACACGGTCTTGCCCGTCTGGCCGACCTGGTCCGTGGCGGGACGCCAGCCCGCATCCACGGCCGCGCGCGATGCGCCGACGGCTGCGCCGAGGACCTTTGCCAGATCCTCGAGAATGTTGTAGTTCTCGGGGCCCTTCATGCCGCGGCCGCCGGAGACGATGATGTTGGCCTCGGTGAGCTCGATCTTTCCGCTCGTGTCCTTGGCGATCTCGGCAACCTTGGTCTTGATCTGGCCCGCATCGAGTGCCGGGTCGAACTTCTCGACGGCGCCGGCCTTGGCGTTCTCCACGATGGGGAACACGTTGGGACGCAGCGACGCCATGGCGGGGGCGGCCTCGAAGGCCACTTCGCCGAAGCACTTGCCTGCGTACATGGGCCGCACGGCGACGAGCTTTCCGCCCTCGATCTTGAGGCCGGTGCAGTCCGTGGCCAGCCCGGTGGCCAGTTTCCCCACGAGCCGCGCCGCGAGATCCTTGCCCTGGACCGAGGCGGCCAGCAACAGGATTGCGGGACCCTTCTCTTTTACGATCTTGGCCACCGCCGACGCGTGAGCATCCGTCGTATAGGGCTCGAGGGCGGCATTGTCTGCCACGTAAACCTTGTCGACGCCGTACTTGCCCAGCTCGGCGGCCTTGCCTTCGATGCCGGAGCCGCACAGGACGGCGCAAACCTCGTCACCCAGCTCATCGGCCAGTTTGCGGGCCGCGCCGGCTATCTCAAAGCTCACCTTGCGGTAAGCTCCGTCTCTCACTTCTGCAACGATCCAAACACCTTTTGCCATGGTTCGGTACCTCCTCCTTTCCTTAGATCACTTTCGCCTCTTCCCGCAGCAGCTTCACAAGCTCCTGAGCCTTCAGTGCCGGATCTTCGCCCTGGAGGATCTTTCCGGGAGCTCTTGCCGGAGGCGGTACGGTCTTGGCAACCTTTGCCTTGGCGGCGGCGGTTATGCCGATGGCCGCCGCGTTCTTCACGTCGACGGGCTTCTTCTTGGCCTTCATGATGCCGGGCAGCGACGCGTAGCGCGGCTCGTTGAGCCCCTTCTGCGCCGTGATGACACAGGGCAGGCTCGTCTCGATCGTCACCGTGGCGCCCTCGATGGCATTCTGGGCCTTTACGGCCGTGCCGGCGATCTCGAGCTTCGTCACGAACGTGACCGAGGGGATCCCCAGCAGATCCGCCAGAACGGAGCCGACCTGGCCGGCATCGCCGTCAATGGCCCGCTGGCCGCAGAAGATGATGTCGTGGGGGAGCGTCTTGATGACGGCGGCCAGTGCCGAGGCCGTCGTGTAGGCATCGGCGCCGTAGAGGGACGGGTCGTCGATGTGGACGCCCTTCTCGGCCCCCATGGCCAGCGCCGTGCGGATCGTTTCCATGGTCCTCGCGGGACCGACGGAGACGATCGTCACATCGCCGCCCAGCTTTTCCTTCAGCTTCAGCGCCTCTTCCACGCCGTACTCGTCATAGGGGTTCATGACCCACTTGATCCCGTCCTCTACGATGCCTGATCCGTCGGGTTTAACCTTGATCAGGGTTTCCGTGTCCGGAACCTGCTTCACACATGCAATAATGTTCACAGCTGCCTCCTTTCTTCGGACGCAAACCGCCGGGCTGCCCTCCGGCAGCCCGACGATCCGCGATTCCACATTGGTTTTATTCTATTCGGCATTGGGCGTTAGGCATGAGGCGTTAGGCAAATGCAACCGTCACATTCCCTCTCTCCTGACGCCTGGTGCCTGATGCCTAGAGCCGGTTTTTGACGATGTCGTCGACAACGGACGGATCGGCAAGGGTCGTCGTGTCGCCGATCTCGCCGATCTCGTTTGCGGCCACCTTCTTGAGGATGCGGCGCATGATCTTTCCGCTGCGGGTCTTGGGAAGACCGTCGGCGAACTGGATCTTCTCGGGCGTCGCGATGGGGCCGATGAGCGTGCGCACATGAGCGGTGAGCTCCTTCTTGAGCTCGTCGGATTTCTGCACGCCCGTCTTCACGGTGACGTAGGCATAGATCGACTGGCCCTTGATGTCGTGGGGGTAGCCGACGACGGCGGCCTCGGCCACCTTCGGGTGGGCCACGAGCGCGCTCTCGACCTCGGCCGTACCCATGCGGTGCCCGGAGACGTTGATGACGTCGTCGATGCGGCCCGTGATCTGGTAGTAGCCGTCCTTGTCGCGCCGAGCGCCGTCACCGGTCACGTAGTAGCCCGGGAACTGCTCGAAGTAGGTCTCCTGGAAGCGCTTGGGATCTCCGTAGACGCCTCTCATGATGCCGGGCCAGGGCATCTTGATGCACAGGGCGCCGCTGGCTACCGTCTCGGTGATCTCCTTGCCCTCGTCGTTGAGCAGCACGGGCCACACGCCCATGAAGGGCACGGTCGCCATGCCGGGCTTGATGTCGATGGCGCCGGGAAGCGGGGTGATCAGGATGCCGCCCGTCTCGGTCTGCCACCAGGTGTCCACGATGGGGCACTCGCCGCGGCCGATGAGGTTGTAATACCAGTTCCACGCTTCGGGGTTGATGGGCTCGCCGACGGTGCCGAGGATGCGCAGCGAGGAGATGTTGGCCTTCTTCACCCACTCGTTGCCTTCCTTCGCGATGGCGCGGATGGCCGTGGGGGCCGTGTAGAAGATGTTGACCTTGTACTTCTCGACGACCTTCCAGAAGCGGCTCATGTCGGGGTAGTTGGGCACGCCCTCGAACATGACCGACGTGGCGCCGTTGCACAGCGGCCCGTAGACGATGTAGCTGTGGCCGGTGACCCAGCCGATGTCGGCGGTGCACCAGTAGATGTCTTCCTCGTGGTAGTCGAAGATCATCTTGTGGGTGTAGGCGACAAAGACGAGGTAACCGCCTGTGGTGTGCATGACGCCCTTGGGCTTGCCGGTGGAGCCGGAGGTGTAGAGGATGAAGAGGGGGTCTTCGGCATCCATCCACTCGGGGGCGCAGTCGGCGCTGGCCTTCGCCATGGCCTCTTCATACCAGATGTCCTTGGGGCCCATCGTGGTCTTGATCTTATCGCCCACGCGCTTCACGATGACGACCTTCTCGACGGACGGGCTGTCCTTGACGGCCTCGTCGGCGTTGGTCTTCTGGGGAACGGCCTTGGCGCCGCGGAAGGTGCCGTCGCAGGTCACGAGCACTTTCGAGGTGCTGTCCTGGAGCCTGTCTCGCAGGGCATCGGAGCTGAACCCGCCGAAAACGACGCTGTGGATCGCGCCGATACGGGTGCAGGCCAGAAGGCCGATTGCGAGCTCGGGGATCATGGGCAGGTAGAAGCAGACCCTGTCGCCCTTCTTCACGCCGAGGGATTTGAGGACGTTGGCGAACTTGCAGACTTCCGCGTGGAGCTGCTTGTAGGTGAGCGCCTTGTCGTCGCCGGGCTCGTTGCCCTCGAACTGGATGGCGACCTTGTTGCCGCGGGTCTTCAGGTGCCTGTCAAGGCAGTTATAGGATACGTTGAGTTTGCCGCCCTCGAAGAACTTGACGTAGATGGGGCCTTTCTTCATGTCGAAGTTGTAGTCCATGACCTTGTCCCACTTCTTGAACCACTCGACATACTCGCTGGCCACATCCGCCCAGAACCCGTTGGGATCTTCGATCGAGCGCTTCCAAAGCTTGTCGTAAGCCGCTCTCCCGGCGACCCAGGCCGACTTCTTCAGCTTCTCCGGCACCGGGTATACATCTTTCAGCTGTACATCTGCCATCTGCACTCCACCTCCATTTGAACTTTTTCAGTGTTATTTTCCAGGGAGAACCTTCCCGGTATCGAAACACCCTGCCCGCGGGCCGGGTCTTCTGGCCGGGTAGCGCCCGGAAGAAGCCCCCTGTCCGCACGGGACAGGAAGGGAATCCGGCAGAAGCGCCACCGGGTTGGCGAGTGCGCCCTCCCGAATGGAAAAGGCGCATGAAGTCACTCCCTTGTACCCCTCTCTGAAAAGCCGCCGGAGTATAAGATTAGAGGTCTTTTTTTGTCAAGTAAAAAGTGGGTTATTTTACCGGATTTTACGGGCAAAAGCGTTGCAAAAAAACCTCGGTCCGGGACGTGTGTGTTTTTTTCAACACATCTTCGGCAACCTCCGAGGGGCTCAATTTACAGATCGGAAAGACTTAAATAATTAAATAATCACAACATATCAAACAGTTACAAGCATTATAGGCCCATAAAACACCGGTGGTATGGGAATTGCTCAATGGGGAAGCATCCGTTTCGCTTCGGAGCCGGAAGGTTGTGCGTCATGAAGACCGCGCAAGGCGTCCGGGGAGTGAAGCCCGCGGCACGGGCGGCAGAAAATGCTTGACATGGGTTAATGGCGATGCTAGTTCTTTTCGCAAAAACAGGGGGGGCACTATGCCCCATGAAAGGGGGTGACGGCAGAGTGCTGTTGCGGCTTCGGGGAGGGTGAGCGAAACCATCCCGAAACCGGCGGCTTGAAGCCGCAAGACTCGTAGGATGTCCGCCGGGCGGTTCCCGGGGATGTCCCCCAATCTTTCAAAACACTATGAGGAGGAGAAAATGAAGAAGCTTTTTATCGGTTTCCTCGCTGTCGGCCTGATCATGAGCTTTGCCATGACGGCCTCCGCTCAGCCCAACATCAAGGCGAGCGGCCAGTTGTACATGTTAGGCTCCTATTCTGACAACCAGAGAGTTATCGATGACGGTCCTTCCCGCGCCAACGTCGCGAACCGGATGAGAATCCAGTTCGAGATCCAGGTGCAGGAAGGCCTGAAGCTCACGACCCGCTTCGACGCCCTGGAAAGGGTTTGGGGCGAGCAGCATGTGGGCGGGGCACCCAACCCCGGCAGCGTGACCTGGAGCGGCGGTCAGCCTGTCTCGACCGAGCAGAACATCTCCTGGGAGCGCGCCTACGTGACCTTCAACGCGCTCTACGGCGTGTTCGATGTCGGCTACCAGCAGTCCCGCGTTTGGGGTACCTGCGCATTCTGCGACGACTACGATTCCGACGCCGGTGTCCACTACCGCTACATGATGGGCCCCTGGACCTTCGGTCTGGAGTGGGAGCAGAGAGCCGATACCGGTTTCTCCGGTGAAGGCAGCGGCAAGGGCGGCACGTATCTTGGCGGCTCCGACAATGACCACTCAGTCTATCACATCTACGGTATCTATCGCTGGGCCACGGGCCAGGCGGGTCTCCGCTACGAGTTTGACCGCGATGCCAACGGCGGCAAGTTCGGCGGCGGCGGTGCGGCAGGTGCGACCCGAGTTGCCCCCTACGGAACCCCGGGCCTCACGAGTGTTGAGTGGACCTCCCAGTTCAGCGAACTCGCCCCCTACGTGCAGTGGACCATGGGTCCCTTCTCCATCGAGGCCGAGTTCCGCTACATCTGGGGAACGACGGAGTACAACGCCGGCGAGGACATCGACCGCAAGGGCTGGTCGCTGTACTTGAATCCCAAGTACACGATGGGCGCATTCTACGGCGGTCTCGAGTTTGCTTACATCACCGGTGACGATCCCAACACGACCGACAAGAACGAATCCGGCGTCGCCGGCGGCCAGGCGTGGGATCCGATGCTCATTTACGGCAACTACTGGAACACCAAGTACCAGGGTGCCATTGGTTCCGGCAACGGCGTGGGCGGCTCGCCCGTGCTTAACGGCGGCGGCGGCATCGAGACCAACGTCATGATGTTCAAGCCCTATGTCGGCTGGAAGATCAATCCCCAGCTCGAACTGGTCGCTCAGTACGCCTGGCTGAAGGCCGACGAGAAGCCGAACGGCTTCGAGAGTGACGATTACGGCAATGAATTCGACATCTATGCGACCTACAAGATCTACAACAACCTGAGCTACACGGTGGGCTTCGGCTACTTCTGGACCGGCGATTACTTCAAGGGTACAGCTTCTGCCACAACCAGCCTGGATGACACCTTCCTGGTCATGAACGCCCTGAACTTCGCGTTCTAAGCTTTCCGATCAGAGTTGTCTGAACTTAAAACCCCCGGGGGTAAGCCCCCGGGGGTTTTTTTTGCCGGTCATCGCGAGCCATTGATCCCGTCTGTGCACTTGGTTATCGATGAAATGAACGGGCTTGGCAAAATCCTCCCCGGCCCTCCCATGGCAGCTTCGCTGCAGGAATTGGTTGACTGGGTAATTGGTTGATTGGGGAAGAACAGACAGCCTGTCCGAGTGCTGCCCTTTCTCCCTTATCAACCAGTCAACTAATCACCAGTTACTGCTGCGTAGCAGCTCACTGGGGGATGGAGGGGGATTTTCCCATCAAATCGGCTTGACAAGCGCCGATGGGTGAGACATATTCACCTTGCAATGGGCTTCCGGATTCCGGACTCAGGCATCGGGATTTAAAAAGACTTCCTTCTTTTTCCCGAGGCCCGAATCCCGAGGCCCGAATCCAGAAAATGACGGAGTCGTTTTCCATGCCCTTATACGATTACGAATGTGTAAAATGCGCCCATGTCTTCGAGGTCTTCCACAAGATCGACGAAGTGATCGATGACCTGGCCTGCCCGAAATGCAAGACGAAGCGGCCGCGGAAGCTCGTCTCCCAGTTCAAGACCAACCAGTGGTCCCAGTTCCTCGACACGATGGAGCGCAAGATCAGCCCGCACAAATTTAAGTGAGGCCAAAGGCCTCACAGGCTTCAGGCATCCGGAATCGGGAATCAGGATAAGACAATCGAGGTCCTTTCTTTCCCTCTACCCTCGCCCCTAGACCCGCTACCCCCTTGTAGGGCCCGGACAGGAAAGTTAAACGCTCCTATACTGGAGGTCATCGCATCAATCGTATCTACGGCAACGTCGCCGGTCTGAAGGCCGGCCAGATCCGACGCATCCAGCAGCTATACCGCCGCAAAATCCCGATTGACCGGGTTCTCACCCTCGAGCTTGCCCGGCACCTCTGCGAGATTTCCCGAGAGACCAACCGGCAGATCGGCGTCCTCATCAGCCGAAAGGGCGACATCCATTTTGCCGTCGTGGGGGATAACCGCCAGATCATGATCCCAAGCCTCGACGAGTTCCGCTCCGGCGAGAGCCGTCTCAAGGGGCTGCGGCTCGTCCACACCCATCTCAACGGGGAGGCGCTCACCCGGGACGATCTCACGGACCTGGCCCTGCTGCGGCTCGACTTCATCTGCGCCGTGACGGCGGAGGAAGACGGGCTTCCGGGCAGGGTCCACTCGGCCCATCTCATCCCGGAAAACCCCGACGGCCGCTACTGGCTCCAGCTCGACCCCCTTCACCCCGCGCGGATGGACCTCGATTTTTCAGGGTTCATCCAGGACCTGGAGGACCAGATCACCCGCAGGCAGCGCACGCGCAGGGTCGCCTCGCGCGAGCGGGCCATCCTCATCCGCGTCGAGACGGACCCCCGGAGCCGCCAGAACACACTGGGAGAGCTCAAAGAACTCGCCGAATCGTGCGGGGTCGAGGTCTTCGACGCCATCACCCAGCACCGCCAGGAGATCGACCCGAAATATCTCATGGGGAAGGGAAAGCTCTCGGACGTGGTGATCCGGGCCCTGCAGATCGGCGCGAACCTGCTCATCTTCGACCACGAACTCACCCCGGCGCAGGTCCGCTCGATCACGGACTTCACGGAATTGAAGGTCATCGACCGCACCCAGGTGATCCTGGACATCTTCGCCCAGCGGGCCCACAGCCGCGACGGAAAGATCCAGGTGGAGCTCGCGCAGCTCAAGTACCTGCTTCCCCGGCTCATCGAGAAGAACACGGCCATGTCGCGGCTCACGGGCGGGATCGGCGGCACCGGGCCCGGCGAGACGAAGCTCGAGATCAACCGCAGGCGGGTGAGGGACAAGATCCACCGGCTCGAGAAAGGCATGAAGAACATCCAAAAGAGCCGCAACACGCGCCGGTCGAGCCGCGAGAGGGCGGGACTGCCGGTCGTCTCCATCGTGGGCTACACCAATGCGGGCAAATCGACCCTGCTCAATGCCCTCACGAACAGCGACGTCCTTGTCGAAGACAGGCTTTTCGCCACGCTCGACCCGAAGAGCTCACGCCTGCGTTTCCCGCGGGACACAGAGGCCGTCATCACCGACACGGTGGGTTTTATCCGCAACCTGCCGAAGGAGCTCTTTGCCGCTTTCCGCGCCACCCTCGAGGAGCTTCACGAGGCCGACGTGCTGCTGCACCTCATCGACGTGAGCAACCCGGAATTCGAGGATCACATCGTCGCGGTGGAAAAGATCCTCGAGGAGCTGGGCATCGCCGCCAAGCCGACGATCCGCGTTTTCAACAAAGAGGACCGGATCGCCGACAAAGAGCTCCTCGGGGCCCTGTGCCGCCGCTTCGACGCCATCGCTGTCTCGGCCCTGAACCCGCCGACGTTCCGGGCGCTCCTGGACAAGCTGGAGTGGCTCATCCACAACCGCGCCACGACGAATCCGGCATCGGCCGCGGAGGAACCTTCCCGGGAATCTCAGGAAGCGGAATCTTTCGTTACGGCGCAATGAACGAAATCGATCCTGCGATGCGTCCCCCGGAGCCGTGGTGGAAGGGTCATTGCGAGCAACTGACCCCGAC
>DCVI01000007.1:11410-27596 GCA_002327315.1 Syntrophaceae bacterium UBA2192
GGAGCACCCACAGGTGAAACAGCGAGATCGCTTCCCTTCGTTCGCGATGACAAAAAGAGGGTGAGAAACGCGAAGGGCATCGGAGACGCCCTGTCCCCGATGCCCTATTTCATTTTCAGTCTTTCTGTTCCTGCCTCGTTCCTCGAACCTCGATCCTCGCGCCTACATAATGCCCTTATACCATCCCCCGTCGATCTGGATGGCTGCACCGGTGATGTATCCCGCCCGCTCCGAGGCGAGGTAGACGACGAGGCTGGCGAACTCCTCGGGGGTGCCGATCCGCTTCATGGGGATCTCCGACGCCCACTTTTCGATGATCGCCTCGGGGGTCGTCTCCTGCTTCTGGGCCAGCACGATCGCCAGGTTGCGGACGCGGTCCGTCATCGTGTAGCCCGGGCAGACGCTGTTGACGGTGACGTTGAAGGAGGCCAGTTCGTTGGAGAGCGACTTGGCAAAGCCGATCACGCCCGAGCGAACCGTGTTGGAAAGGATGAGCCCGTCAATGGGCTGTTTGACGGCAATCGAGGTCATGTTGATAATCCGTCCCCAGCGCTTCTCCTTCATGATCGGGACGACTTCCCGCGTCATCACGATCGTGGAGAGCAGGTTGAGGCGGCACCCCCGGAGCCAGAGCTCGTCGTCGATCTCGAGGAAGCTAATCGAGGGCGGACCGCCGGCGTTGTTCACCAGGATGTCCACCGTCCCGAAATGGGCTGCCGATTTCCGGACGAAGTTTTTCGCCTGTTCCAGGTCCGACACATCGGCCGGTATGGTAAAGACCTCGCCGCCCGTTGCTTTTTCGATCGCATCTGCCGCCTCGGGCAGATGGGGGTCGTCGAGGGCGCAGATGGCAACCTTCGCCCCTTCCCGGGCAAAGTCCATCGCCACGGCGAGCCCGAGCCCCTGGCTCCCGCCGGCCACCANNTCCGATTTTCGTTTGCCGCCGAACTGCCGGTTATCTTCGATCCGAGGTGACAGGTTACAGGTGTCAGGTGACAGGCGAAAAAGCGGTCTGCAGGGTATTACTGTTACCTGTTACCTGTTACCTGTTACCTGTTACCTGTTACCTGTTACCTGTTACCTGTTACCTGTTACCTGTTACCTGTTACCTGTTACCTACTTGGATTCCGCCGCCTTTTTCTTGTATTCCTCCCAGCGATCGTCCACCCAGTTCTGGAGCTGGCTGAGCTGCTCGATGCTCATCTTCTTGAACCGTCCCTGCCTCTCCACGTAGTGCACCACGGGGAGCTTGTTGCCCTTCTCGGCGAGCGTGCGGCTGCGGCCGGTGAAGCGGAACTTGCCGTTCTCCACCTCGAAGAGCACGCACAGGCCCGTGTCGACGGCAAGCCGCCCGATGCGGACCGTGTCCTTGGTGGGATACTGCCATCCCGGGGGGCAGGGCGTGTGGATGTGGATGAACCGCGTCCCCTTGATGCGCTTGGCCCGCACGAATTTGTCGTAGAGGTCGATGGGGTAGGCCGGCGTCGTCGTGGCGATGTAGGCGATCTGGTGGGCCTCCATGATCTTGAGGAAGTCCTTCTTGTGCTGCTGCTTCGTGAGCACGGGGGTCGTCGTTGTGAGGGCCCCCATTGGGGTTGCACTTGATCGCTGGGTGCCCGTGTTCATGTAGCCCTCGTTGTCGTAGGCCACGTAAATGAAATCCGTCCCGCGCTCGGCAGCGCCCGAGAGGGCCTGGAGGCCCATGTCGAAGGTGCCTCCGTCGCCTGCGAAGGCCACGACGGTCGTGTCCGTCCGGTTCAGGGCGGCAAGCCCCGCCGCGATCCCCGAGGCCGAGGCGGCCGTACTCGCAAAGGTGTTGTTTACACTCGGGACCAGGACCGGCGTCAGGGGGTAGAGGCCGTGGAGGACGCACAGGCAGCAGGCGGGCAGCGTTACGATCGTGTCTTCCCGGAGCGCCTTCAGGGCGAACCGGTAGGCAATCGAAAGCCCGCAGCCCTGGCAGGCCCTCGTGCCGGGAAGGACATATTCTTTCTCGTGGATCTTGAAGAGATTCTGCGGCATAGCTCTACTCCGTGTGGCAATTCAGCCAGGTGGTATTCAGTTCCCTCTCACCCTCCGCGATCCGGGCAAGGGACGACTTGACGGCCTCGACAAGTTCCCTTGCCTTCACGTCGCGGCCGCCGAGGCCCGCCACGTGATCGTGGATGGCCGCGTTGATGCCGCTTCCGTAGAAGGCAGCCTTGAGATCCGAGCACAGCCCCCCTTCGTAGCCGTAGCTGACGCTCTTTTCGAAGAGGATGATGGCCTTGGCATTCCGGTAGGCCGCGACGACCTCCTTTTTTTCCGGGAAGGGTCGGAAGACGCGGATCCCCACGACCCCGGCCTTGATCCCCTCCTCGCGCAGGGCGTCGGCGGCCACCGTCGCCTCGGCGGCAAGCGACCCCATGCTCGTGAGGATGACCTCGGCGTCCTCCGTCCGGTGCGTCCAGAGCATCCCGCCGTGGTCGCGCCCGAAGGCCTCCGCATACTGGCGATTCACCTCGCGGATCGTCTCCGGGCTCCGGTTGAGAGCGTTCTGCAGCTTGTAGCGCATCTCCATGTAGCCGTCGCAGAGAACCCCTTCGGCGTCGGGACGCCGGTTGGGGAGGAGCACGGAGTTGATGGTCATCGGGTTGTTTGAGTCAAGGATCGTGTGGGGCTTGTAGGGCGGGAGAAACTTCCTCACCGCCGCAGGGGTTGGGGAAACGACCGGCATCATCGTGTGGGAGAGCACGAAGCCGTCGTAGCAGACCATGACGGGCGCGTAGACCGTCTCGGCGATCCTGTAGGCCTGGATGATCGTGTCGAGGATCTCCTGGTTGTCGCGGCAGTACATCTGGATCCAGCCCGTGTCGCGCTGGGCCAGCGAGTCCTGCTGGTCGTTGAAGATGGACCAGGGGGCGCCCACGCCGCGGTTGACACAGCACATGACGATGGGAAGCCTCGAGCCCGCCGCCCAGTGCAACTGCTCGTGCATGTACAACAGGCCGTTCGAACTGGTCGCCGTGAAGACCCGGGCCCCTACGGTCGAGGCTCCGATGCAGACTGTCATGGCCGAGTGTTCGCCTTCCACCCGGACGTACTCGGCGCGCAGCTGGCCGCTTTCCACGTACAGGGAGAGCATCTCGGCAAGCTGCGACTGGGGCGTGATCGGGTAGGCGGCGATCACCTGGACATCGCAGAGCCGTGCCGCCAGTGCCGCCGCCTGGTTTCCAGTGATGATGCGCGCGTCAGTCATTGCACTTGTCCTCCCTCACCATGCTGATGGCCCGCGACGGGCACTCCTCGGCGCAGATCCCGCAGCCCTTGCAGTACTCGAGGTCGATCTCGACGGGAATCCCCGCCTTGACCACCGCCTCGGGACAATAGAGCCAGCAAAGATAGCAGGCGGCCTTCTTCTTGACGAAGGGTGTGCACTTGCTGTGATCGATGACAGGCCGGAGATCGCGCCAGTCTCCGGTCCGTCCCGCCTCGCCGACGGTGGGCTTGCACATGGCGGAGATATTCTCGTCTTTTTTCTTCATGTCGTTTGCCTCTACCTCTTCGTGGTCGATTCCGACTTCACGGCATAAGGCGTAGGGCTAAGGGCTTAAGGCAAAAGGAAGGAAATGACCCTCGTTCTATTCTGTTCTTCACCTTAAGCCATAAGCCTTATGCCCTATGCCATTCCTTCCTCGCCTTTCGCCATTAGCCTTTTGCCTTTAGCCTCTTGGTTAGCCTTTACCCTTGAGCCTTTTTTGTCATCGTTCCCTCGTAGGCCGCGCGCACCGTCTCGAAGTTCTGCGACGCCACCGCCGCGGGGAGCTTGCTCCGAAGGGCCTTCTCGATGTTCTCCAGGGATACGATCCCCGTAGCCTTTGCGAAGGCGCCCAGAAGCGGTGTATTGATCACCGGGGCCCCTTCCTTCAGGAGACGAAGCTTCAGGGCGATGCCCGTGGCATCGACCGTGGCCACATCGAAATCGCCGTTGATGGCCGCATCCTCGGGCTTGCAGGACGTGTTGACGATAATCGTCCCGCCTTTTCTGACCCGCCCTTTCACGTCGACAACCCCCAGCAGCGTGTCGTCCAGCACGATGGCGATGTCGGCCATCTCGACCTGGGAAAACATCCGGATGGGGTCCTCCGAAATCCGCGTCGATGCCGTGACGGGCGCCCCGCGTCGCTCGGGGCCGAAGGTCGGCGCCGAGGTGACGCCCTTGAAGCCCTCCAGGTATGCCGACTCCGCCAGGATCTGGGCTGCAACCACGGCGCCCTGGCCGCCACGACCGAACCAGATTATCTCTTTCATTACAGTCTCCCGCTTCCCAAAAGGGTTTTCGTCAGCATCCAATCCCGAAATCAGCATCCAGGCACAAAAAAAGGCCATGAGCTTTTTCGCCCATGGCCTTTAGAATTTCGTCTTCGAGTCCCTAAATTCTAAAAACGGCGGGCGATCGGTATGCCAGTAGAAGCAGGAGCAGAGCGAGGCGCAACAGCCCGCTCAGGTTCAAAAGCTCTCTTCTTGCACCGATCGTCGTCATTCTCAGCGTTTTCCTCACAAAGTAGAACTTAAATATCGGAAAGGATTCGGATTGTCAATAAGAAAAACAGGCTAAAGGCTTATGGCGAAGGGCGAAAGAAAAGAAGATCGTGCAGTATCCCTTCTTGCCTTTAGCCTTTAGCCTTTAGCCTTACGCCCCATGTTTTTTATAATCATCCCCGCATAGCGCTCTGCGGCGCCGCGGCTCGACATGACGCGCTTCTGGCCTTCTGCCCCGCGGCGCCTGAGCTCCGCGGGATCGGAGAGCAACGCTTTCATGCCCTCAAGGAGCTCCGCGGCGTTTCGGACCGGGATGCCCGCCCCGGCCTCTTCCAGGAGGGTTTTCTCGTCGAGGAAGTCCTCCATGGATGGCCCGTAAAAGACGACCTTCCCCCAAACGGCCGGCTCAAGGATATTCTGTCCTCCCTTCGCCACAAGGCTTCCCCCGCAGTAAACGACGGAGGCCAGGCTGTACAGACCGAAAAGCTCGCCGATCACATCGACGACGACGACGCCCCGGTCGGGCGGCGCCCCTGCAAGGATCTCGCTTAGCAGGACGCAGGGTAGCTCCTGGGCCGTCACCAAGTTGCAAACGGCCTTCCCCCTCTCGGGGTGACGGGGCACGACGATGAGCCGCAAATCGGGCCACTCCTGCAGCAGCGCCCGGTACACCGTGAGAACAATGGTCTCCTCCCCTTCGTGTGTGCTTCCGGCCACGAACACCCGGGAGTCCGGCGTCATCTTCATCTGGGCGGCTTTCCGGGACCAGGCCTCGCCGCTTACCCTTGAGGCGAGGCTGTCGTATTTGGCATTCCCCATGACCTTCACGCTCGCCGCGGGAGCGCCGATGGCCAGGATGCGTTCCCGGTCCACTGCGGAGATCACCCCGATTTCGAGGACCGACGCCAGGACCTTTTTCCAGAAAAAGGATGTCCGGGAGTAACGCCGGAACGATCGGGGTGAAATCCGGCCGTTCACCATGACGGCGGGGATTCGGCGCTTCATGCAGTGCCGCAGGAAATTGGGCCAGAGCTCCGTTTCCGTGAGGACGACGATATCGGGGGCAATCCGGTCGATCACTTTTTTCACGACAGGGAAGAGGTCGAGGGGGAAATACATGAATGCCGTGGCCTGGGGGATCAACTTGCGCGCCATGGCCTGGCCCGTCTCCGTGGCGGTGGAAAGGACGATGCCGGCTTGGGGAAGCTTTCCCCTCAGGGCGGCAACGATGGGGGCCGCCGCCGTGACCTCGCCTACGGAGACGGCATGGACCCAGATTCGCGGACGGCCCTTGAGTGCGGAAACCATCTCGTCGGGCATGGCCCCCAGCTTTTGCCGGATGCTCTGACGGTACTTTCCCGCCACAAGGATCTTGAATGCATAATACGGCGCCAGGAGCAGGAAGCCCAAGAGAGTGGTGATGTTGTAAAGTACGTGAAGCACCGCCCGACGATAATGCGGTTTCAATACACTGTCAAGTTTGCATTATCGATTTTTCAAGTCAGGCGGGTCAACGGACGCATCGGGTCATGCGTTCATGTAATGGCNNATGGCGTATGGCTTATGGCTAAGGGTAAAGAGGATTGAAAATCCCTCTTGCCTTTTACCATTAGCCTTTTGCCCTAAGCCATCTGTAATTGACATCCCCCCGGTAATGTTGTAGGTTGGGCTGGCTTCCCAAAGAGCCTGAAATCATGAAAGAATAACCAAGGAATGAACGGAGAGAGACTCACATGACCGCCAGGAAAACGATCCTGATATCGATCGCCGTCCTGCTTGCCTTCGTGCTGCTTGCCTCCTGCGCCCGCTACCAGCGCCAGGTCGTCCCCTTCAAAATGCCCCAGGCATACACCAATTCAACAACCATCGGCGGCGCTGTCGTCGCCTCCAAATCCTGGGATGACCGGAAAGAGGCGGAGGGGGCCTTCGGTTTTGACATCCGGCCGGAGATTCTTCCCGTCCAGGTCATCTTCGATAACAAGGGAAGCCACCCGATCGAGATCGTATCCGAGCAGACATTTCTCATCGACGTCGATAACAACGCCTGGCCGGTCATGGATGCGAGAATGGCCTATGACCGAATCGCCAGGAAGACCGAGTTGGGCGAAGTGGCGCCGAATGCGGCCAAGTACGGTGCACTGGGCGCCGTTGCCGGCGGCATCATCGGTGCGGCCATCGGGATTGTCGGCGGGCAACCGGTAGGGGACGCAGCCATGAAAGGCGCCGCTGCCGGCGCTGCGACAGGGGCTGTGGTGGGCGGTGCTCAAGGGCTGTCGGATACCGATGTCCAGAGACAGATTCGGGAAGATCTCCGGAACCGGTCCCTGGAGCGCAGGGCCGTGGCGCCCCAGGAGATCGCCTACGGGTTTATCTTCTTCCCGGGGGAGGCCAAAAAGCCTCAGGAGCTGAGGCTCCGCCTCCGCGAAGCCGACACGGGGCGCACCTATCCTCCTCTCAGCCTGCGCTATTAACAGATTGGCGTATGGCTTTAGGCAAAGGGCTTAAGGCAAAATGGAGAAAGACAGAGTGAAGCCCACGGGTATAGGGTCATGATTTTTCTTTCCCGCCATTAGCCATTAGCCCTAAGCCTTGAGCCGGTCTTTATGGAAAGGAACCCCTGATGAAGAAACAGATCGCACCCTCCATTCTGTCCGCCGATTTCAGCCGGCTGGGGGAGGAAATCAAGGCGGTGGAGAAGGCCGGCGCTGACCTGATCCATGTGGATGTAATGGACGGCCACTATGTGCCGAACATCACCATCGGTCCCGGTGTCGTCTCTTCCCTGAGAAAGACGACAAGCCTGCCCTTCGACGTGCACCTCATGATCGAAGACCCGGATCGCTTCATCGATGCCTTTGTCGATGCGGGAAGCAATATCATCACGGTCCACGCCGAGGCGGTCATCCACCTGCACCGAACGGTAAACTACATCAAGGGGAAAGGGGTCAAGGCCGGGGTGTCCCTGAACCCCTCGACGCCGCTTGCCTGCGTCGAGGAGATCCTTCCCGATATCGACCTGCTGCTGATCATGACGGTGAACCCGGGCTTCGGCGGACAGAAATTCATATCCGGCATGATCCCCAAGATCCGCAAGGCCCGGGAACTCGCACAGACAAGAGGCCTGAAGATGGCCATCGAAGTCGACGGGGGCGTCACGGCCGAAAACATCGGCGCCCTTGCCGGGGCCGGAGCGGATATCTTCGTGGCCGGGGCCGCCATCTTTGGAAGCCCGTCCTACGTCGAGACCATCGGAGTGATGAAGGGAATTCTGGCTAAATTCTAAGAGGTGCGTCAACGAAGGTGAGAGGGTAAGAAGGTAAGAGGTTACCCTCCCACCTTCTTCTCTTCGGCAGGCGCCTCGGCCGCTTCCTGGCTGAACGTCAGCAGGTTCTGCGCCTTGATCTCCTTGCGTTTGAGCGCCTTCAGAAACCTCGACACCAGGATGTCCGTCAGCTCCCGGTGGGAATGGTGTGGTTTGTCGCCCAAGGAGACTTTCCCTCCCGCCAGCATTTCATGGCCGCCGCCCGTCCCCAGGTCTGCCACCATTTTCTGGGCGATCCGGTCCGCCGACCCCCGCCTCTTCTTTGTCCGCAACGAGAAATAGACATCCCCTACGAACTCACCCAGCGACAGGACCCACTTGACACCCTCCGTGCGGACCATGAGATCGGCCATCTCGGCGATGATCTCCAGGTGTTCCACGTGCCCCAGGTCCAGGGTGACAACGTCCTTGTAGAGCCTTGCGTTGCTGATAGCTTTCTGGAGCATGCTCAGGTAGTCCCGCGGGACCTCCGGGTTCTCTATCTGCGAAAGAAGCCGCCACAGAACCCGATTGTAGAAGTGCATGCAGGCATCGACGTCTTTCGGGCTCACGCCCCGGCCGAGATCGCGTGTGTCGGACCGGATCCCGTAGAGGAGCGCCGTGGCCACCTTGCGGTCCATTTCCACGATCCCTGCGTCCCTCAAATACTCGGCGAGGATCGTCGAGGTACTCCCGTAATCGGTGCGGATGTCGTAATACTGGGCCAGCCGGGTCTTTGCCCGGATGGGCACATGGTGGTCGATAACGATGTCGGGGACGATGGATTTCGGAAGGGAGTTATTCCCGGCGCCCGGTTGAGTGTCCACCAGGGCAATCCTGCTGAAATTCTTGAGATTGATCTCCGAAAGAGGCCTCAGATCGATCTTCAATTGACGGATCATGGCCCTGTTTTCGGCCCGCCCCACGACACCGCTGGTAGCGATGATGCTGCCGACTTTCCACTTCGACTGGAATAGGTATTTAAGGGCAAAAGCTGCGGCAAGCGCATCGGGATCGGGGTGATTGTGGGTGACAATCAGGACTTTCCGCTTTCCCCGGGTGAGTTCCTGGAGCTTTTCGAGGCGGGTCTTGTTGTTTGTGTCGTTCTGACCCATGATCTCAGGGTGCCGTCGTGACATTGAAGCACCGCCCAGCGAAAACTATTTCCCCGATCCCACAGGGAACGGTCCGGGGAGTTCATGCTTCCCCCCGGCCCCGGTCCTTCGGGCCTCGAGCCTGCGGCCTCGGCCGCCAAAGCGTAGGGGCGATTATAAGGCTTCGGCAAAGAATGTCCACAACTATTTTATACCCGTTGGAAGAGGCAAAACCCGCGTTACAGACCTCTTGAAGCCGCCGTTCAAGTGGGGTATGGTAAGGCAACAGGCTGCAGGCCACAGGTTGCCATATGAACTATTTTCCTTTTCCTGCCGGATGCCTGAAGCCCGATTCCTGAAGCCCGGTTTCTCTATGCACATCATCATCGACGGTTATAACCTCATCCGGCAATCGGATGTGCTGCGCCTGCATGAGCGCCAGGGGCTGGAAGCCGGTCGCAAGGCCCTGGTCCACCTGCTGGCCGGCTACCGGAGGACCAGGGGACACCGCATCACCGTTGTATTCGACGGGTGGCTCGGCGGCCCTCCCCAGGAGGAGCGCGACCGGGAAGCGGGCATCGACATCATCTACTCGCGGCGGGGAGAGAAAGCCGATGAGGTCATCAAGCGGCTTGCCCGCCAGCACGCCGATGAAACGCTCGTCGTCACATCGGACCGTCCCGTCATGGACGCAGCCATCCGCGCGGGGGTCACTGCAGTCCCTTCCCGTGAGTTCGAGACCCGGATCCGTCAAAGCCGGAGCGTCCCCGCACAGGGCCCTGCCAGTCCCGACAAGGACAATGACGATGACAACCCCTCGTCGCGCGGGACAAAGAAAAAAGGCCCCTCCCGGAAATCCTCCAAGAGAGACCGCATGAAGCACCGGAGCATGGAGAAGCTGTAGCAAATACAGAAGTTAAGAGGGTAAGAAGGTGGGAAGGTGAGACAACGAAACTGATAATCCTTTGAAATTTCTTACCCTCTCACCCTCTTACCTTCTCACCTTCGCATTCATTCCTGCACTAACTGCTCGTCTGCGCCTGCCCGCAGATTTCGATCAGCAATCTCTCGAGCATCAGCCGCGGGTCCTGTCCCGTCGTTTTCATGGCTTGATCGACGGCGAGCACCCGCTCCAGGTTTCCCATCAATTCCCCGTAGGTAAAGCGCGTCGAGTTGCGAAGCGCATTGTAGACCACATAGGGGTGTTGGCTTGCGAGGGATTTCCCTTTCCCCAGCTCGGCCTCGAGACCCTTCACCGCAGGATAGACGGCCCGCTGGAACGGGCCGTAGTCCATGTCGGCGCGAAAGCCGGCGATCCTGCCCGCATCGAGAAACAGCTTTCCGTGGAAGAGGAAACGGACCTCCCGGGTGATCATGGCGAGGATGACGAGGTGGTGGACGCCCTGGTACAGCAGATCGCCGAGGCTCGCCAGGGCCTTGCGGAGGTCTTTTCCCACGAGCGCTTCCGTAAGGTCGAAAACGGTGTCGTCACGGGTACGGCCGATGACCGTCTCCACGTCGGCGGGTTCGATGACCGTCCGGTCCCCCGTGTAGGTAATCAGATGATCGAGGGCTTCGGCGGAATCCCGCAGGCGAAATCCCGTTTTTTTCCCCAGGACGACCCAGGCTTCGGTGCTGAGCGTCTTGCCTCTCCGGGAGAGCTTCTCGCGGAGATTGTCCATCATGAGGCTGCGCTGCCGGGCCTCGCCCCGGGTCCGTATGAAGGACAGAGCGACGCCCTTCTCGGTCGCCACCTTGAAGAGCCTCTTTCTCCGATCGACGGAATCGGCCGTCATGACCAGGCAGTGCCCCTCGGGAAGCCCCGATGCGAGGAGCTCCTCCAGGACTTCCGTCCCGCCGGCACGGTGCCGTCCGGCCATCATCCCCTGCCCTGCGCAGTACTCCAGAACCCGGGGAAGCCACTTCTCCCGCTCCTCGCCCCCCTCGCCCCCTGCGGCGGCTTGCCACTGCTCGTCGGTAATCCTTCTCCACCCGTCGTCGCGGAGCTGCTCGAGGGACCAGCCCGCCAGATCCAGAAAGATCATGAAGGCACGGGCTGCCGCCGGGAGGTCCGACTCGGCGCTGTCGGCGATTTTTCTGACCAGCTCGGGCAGGGAGGTCTTCGAATAGAAAAGGCGGGTCTTGGGCAGCAGCACAACCTTGGGGCCAGGGATCAGAGGCGGCGTCAGAAGGGCCTCGCAGACGGGATCGACTCCTCCCGCCTCGTCGTCCATGATAAAGAGGTTCAGATCCCTGTCCTGTGCGGGGATCAGGGCGTCGACAATCTTCCCCAGGGCCTCTTCCACAAGGAAATCCTCATCCCCGTACAAGAGGTAACAGGGTGCGCTTCGTCCCTTCGAGATGTCCTTCAGGACACTCTCCAGGCTCTTTTCTGCTCCTTGTTCTTTCTGGCTCATTCCTCTGTTTCCGTTGACGAAATAAATCCTCCGCCGGCCACGAATGAACCGGCAGACCGTGACTGATATACATCAATTATCGGAAAAACGGGAGGGGATTATGATCAGGAAGTGAGGAAGAGCGGAAGAGCAGAGACTCAGAAAAGAGCGTGGGAGAATCACCAGCCTGCATGATTTATCGGCTGTTCAAAAATGGCCAGATGCAAGGCCCCCGAAAGCCCGAGGACTGAGGCGTACTTGGCGTACGCCGCAGGGACGAGGGGTGAGGGAAACGCAGCAGATGGCCGTTTTTCAACAGCCGATCAGACGATGACGAACTTGCGGATATAATCGACGACCTCTTCGGGCTCGTCCATGACGCGGATCAAATCCATGTCCTCCCGGGTGATCATCCCCTGGGCGAGCATGGTGCCCTTCAACCAGTCGAGAAGCCCCTGCCAGTACTCGCTTCCCATCAGGATGACGGGGAAACTCTTGATCCGTTTGGTCTGGATCAGGGTGAGCGCTTCAAAGAGTTCATCCAGCGTCCCGAACCCCCCGGGCATGATGACATAAGCCATGGCAAACTTGACGAACATGACCTTCCGGACGAAGAAATACTTGTGGTAGAGCTTGACGTTGGCAAACTCGTTGGGGGTCTGCTCAAAGGGCAGGCGGATGTTCATGCCGACCGACGTGCCGCCCGCTTCGGCGGCGCCCTTGTTGGCTGCCTCCATGATGCCGGGCCCGCCGCCCGTGATGACGGCAAATCCCTGCTGGGCCAGCAGCCGGGAGAGGCGCTCTGCCTTCTGGTAGTATTTGTTGCCGGGGGAGGTTCTGGCGGAGCCGAAGACGGTGACGGCTCGCCCGATATCGGAGAGTTCTTCTATGGCTTCGACGAACTCCGCCATGATGCGGAACATTCGCCAGGATTCGTTAACGGAAAGGGCATCGACGAGATATTGTTTTTCTTCCATCAGACACAGTACAGGGATCGGGGCAGAAACCCTTCGGTGAGATTCCTGCCCCCGTCCCCGGTGAAGGTTGTCTGTGAAAATGCGTCCATCCGGCCGATTACGTGTGACGCCGTCGCTGGATCTTGGCAAGCCGCCGTCTCGCCTCGAGCGCTTTTCTCTTGCGCTTGACGGAAGGCTTTTCGTAGGCGCGACGCAGCTTCAGTTCCTTGAACAGGCCGTTCTTCGACAGCTTGTTTTTCAGAACCTTCAATGCCTTGTCGACATCGTTGTCAAAAACCTTGACTTCCAAATATGATCGCTCCCTTCCTTATAAATTCGTATGTCCTAATCAGGGAAAAGCAAACATGAACACAGCGGAATCAAAGGCGATTTCATAGGACGTGCGAACACATGAAATGATCGATGAATCCGATTTTCCCCCGCGAAACCACTGAATATTATTGGAAAACAATATTATTGTCAATCAAAACTTTGTGTTGGATGACAATTTCAGGCATCACGACGGCTCCCCTTCCCCATCCGAGGTGTTTTTCCCGTCCAGATTCCACCGGTCCGTGCCGTACTTTTCGGCCAGAAGCCGCTCCTTCAAAGCTTCCTCGGCAGCCGTCAGGCCATCTTCGGCCAAGGTAATGCCGAGCGTGTCCTCGAAGGCCCCCCGGAGGACCCGGGCGAGTTCGTTGGCCCCGATGACCCTGCCGAGCTGCTCCAGGAGGGTCGTCGTGGAACCCGAGATCCCGGCAGCGGGGACCCGCATGACCGCCGCGGCACGGATAGGATCGACGTCGATCAGCAGAGATCCATGTTGGAGAAAGGCGCCGCCTCCCCTTACCTGTGCACTACCGCAGATCTTGCGTCCGCCCACGAGAAGCTCGTATTTTGACGGGGCGGCAAAACAGTATGCCTCCAGGGACGTTCCCGCGGCCGAGCGTCCCTCGGACACCATCTCCGGTGTGAGGCCAAGCCGCTTGAGGGCTTCCACGATACAGGCACTGATGATCCGGTAGGTCCCGAGGATATCGCCGGTGAACAGGGGATGATCCATGGCCGCCACGAGCGAGTAGGTCATCTCGTGTTCGTGCAGGACGGCTTTGCCCCCCGTGGGCCGGCGCACGATGTCGATCCCCTCGCGCCGGCAGGTTTCGACATCGATCTCCCGTGAGGTTTTCTGGAAGTAGCCCAGCGACACGGCGGGGGGCTGCCAGCCGAAGAACCGAAGCGTGGGGGGCAGGGCCTCACGGCGGTTCTGACGGAAGACGGCCTCGTCGATGGCCATGTTCTCGGCGGCGCGCAATACCCGGCAGGGCAGCAGGCGCCAGGAAGGCTCATTCCTCGATTGCGGCTTCCTCGCCGACATACTCCCTGTATTCCTCTGCATCGAGGAGGTTGTTGAGCTCGTCGAGATCGCGCAATTCCACCATGATCAGCCAGCCGGCCCCATAGGGATCGCTGTTGATCACGCCGATGTCGTCCACGATATCCTCGTTGACGCCGATGACCTCGCCGCTGACCGGTGAGATGAGCTCCGCAACCGATTTGGACGACTCGATGACGCCAAAGGGTTCATCCTGCTCGACTTCCGCATCTGTCCGGGGCAACTCGACGGAATAGAGCTCCCCTAGTTTTTCCTGGGCATAGTCGGAGACCCCGACGGTGGCGATGTTCCCGTCCACCCGAACCCAGGTGTGTTCGCGGCTGTAGAAGAGATCCTCTTGAAAACCTGCCATGCTTCCCTCACCCGATAACCTGCAATTCCTTCGAAAACTCCGTGAGCACCCTGGCCCCCCCTTTCTCGACGAGAACCGTATCCTCGATACGGACCCCGCCGAAGCCGGGAAGATAGATCCCGGGCTCGATGGTGATCACCATCCCCTTCTCAAGGACGGCATCGGAAAGGGTCGAGAGCCTGGGGGCTTCGTGGACATCGAGTCCCACCCCGTGCCCCGTCCCATGGGAAAAAAGAGGACCGTAACCGGCCTTCTCGATGACGCCCCTTGCCGCGGCATCCACGTCGCGGCAGGCAACTCCGGGTCTCACCGCCTCCAGGGCCCTGTCGTGGGCCTCTTTAACCACGGCATAGATCCTCTCGTGCCGCCTTCCCGCCCCGCCGACGGCAAAGGTGCACGTCTCGTCCGAGTGGTACCCGCGCCAGACGGCCCCGTAATCGATGACCACGAAGTCCCCCGGCCGGATCTTCCGGCTTCCCGGCCGGGCATGGGGAAGGGCGCTGTTGGGACCTGATGCAATGATCGTGTCAAAGGCGGGGGTTTCGGCACCCATGCTGCGCATGGCATATTCGAGCTCGACGGCAATGTCGCGCTCGCACACCCCGGGCCGGATGCGCCCCAGGGTTGACCTCAGGGCGCCCGCGGCAATGCGGATCGCCCTGCGAATCTGCGTGATTTCACCGGGGTCCTTGACGGCACGGATGGCGCCGAGCTCCCTCTGAAGGGGCTTCCAGCGCACCTTTTTCGACTTCCGGCGCAGGGAGCTCAACAGCTCCACCGTCGCGACGGCAGGCTCGAAGCCGACGTGTTCAACCCCGCCTGCGGAAAGGGCCTCGGCGATGCCGGAGACTTTGTCGCGGTAGAGGACCACCCGGGTTCCGGGGGCCTGCTTTCGTGCCTGGGTCGTGTAGCGTCCGTCCACCAGGAGGGCCGGTTTTCCCGCGCCCACGACGAGGGCCCCGTCACTGCCGGTAAAGCCTGTCAGGTAACGGATGTTCTTGAGATCGAGGATGAGAAAAGCCTCCAGGCCCGAGCGCCGCAGGAGCGCCCGCAGCCGGGATACCCTCGGGGCGATGGCAGGCCGTTCAGGCATTCCCTTGCATCCTGTCGAGAGAGACAAGCCACCGGTTCAGCTCTCCGATGACGCGCTCGCGGGGATCAGGGACTGCAGCTTCCTGACGGGCGGCGGCGGACGCATCCGTTGCCGGTTCATCGGTCTCGAGCAGCTCCGTTGCGATCGTGCGGCTGAACAGACTCTGGAAGGGAGGCACAACGGGCTCTGCGAAAAAGAGATCCTTGCGTTCCCCGTCAGGAACCCCCTCGCCGGCTATGATTGTTTTCTCATCCTCCCGGGCCTGCGGCCGGAGCTTCCGGAGTCTCCCCAGGGCATCCTGGTTCTGAGGGTCCGTGGCGAGGATTTCCTTGAGGAGAGCCTCGGCCAGCTCCCGGTATCCCTGCCGCGCATAGAGATCGGCCAGCGTCAGGGTTTTGAAATCGGCGGCCCGGGGCAATCCCACCTCCTCGTCGGGCTTCTCCGCCCCCGCCTCCGAGTAAGTACGGCTCTCCCTCCGCAGCCTGTCCTCCAGGTCCGCGATGGCCTCCGGGGATTCGGGATTCATGGACATGTAGATGAGTGAGGCCCTTTCGGCCTCCTCATCGAGCCCACTGTCCCGGCAGAGCTCGGAAAGAATGCCGAAGACCGGCGACCAGCGGATCACATCGTCGGCAAGTCCCCTCAGAACATCGAGGGCAGGCTCCCTTTCCCCTTTCCGATGCCAGCCGATGCCGAGAATGATCTTGGCTTCCGTGTCATCGGGGTAGATCCGCAGACGCTCGAGCGCCAGATCGACGGCGAGGGCCGGGTCCTGTTCGAGACACGCCTCGGCCCGGGCGATGAACTCCTTGCGGTCCACGACCTCGCTGAGACTCACCATCTCGTAGCCGCCCTTGGTGCTGTCCTTCTCCATCAGCCTTCTTCCCGCTCTCTTTCCGTCGTTTTACTGTCCGATCTTCCTCGCTTCCGCTCTTCCAATCTTCGTGTTCAGTTCGGGGGACTAACACAGCCCCCTTTGTGTGTCAAGGTTGAAATCGGGATAGGGGGCGGTCGGGATGACCGCTCCCCTCCCACACCACCCGGCATGCGGGTCCGCACCGGGCGGTTGAAACAGTTGAG
>DCVI01000008.1 GCA_002327315.1 Syntrophaceae bacterium UBA2192
GGCACCATGAGAACGACCATCGTACTCAACGAAGATTTGTTGAATGAGGTCAAGACCCTTTCCGGGGCAAAGTCAAAAAGGGCTGCCGTGGAGAGGGCGCTCGAGGAGTTCGTGAGACGAAGGAAGGCCCGCAAGCTGATCGAGCTCGAGGGCAAGATGGAGCTTTCCTACACCCTCGATCAGTTTCTCGAAAGGAGGAAGAAGGATGTACCTCATCGATAGCTCGGTGTGGATTGAATACCTTCGGCCTTCGGGCTCGCCGAAGATCAAGGCCAAGGTGAGGAAAATCCTGGAAAGCGAAGAGGCCGTCACTTGCGGGGTTGTTGTGGTGGAGATCCTGCGCGGGGCAAGGACGGAAAAGGACTTCAAGGTGCTGAGGGATTCACTGTGCTCCCTCCCAGCCATACCCGTCAACGGGGAGGTGATCGACAGGGCCTCCCGCTGGGGTTTCCTGCTCGACAGGAAAGGAAAGCAGGTCCCAACGACGGATCTCATCATCGCATCCTGCGCCCACAAAAAAGCCCGACTGCTCCATGCAGACAAGGATTTCGAGGTCATCGCCTCGATTGGCGATCTTGACCAGGAACGGCTTCTATCTGCCTGAGATCGTGTGCCGCAGGGCAGCCACCCCACAGTCATCCATCGGGTTCCATAAACAAGAGCACCGGTCGATACGACCGGCGCTCTTGTTATTTACGGGCCATGGCCCTGAGGATCGGCCCGCTATGTCGGCCGGCCATGTGCAGCGGTCTGAAGAGGTAATAGAAGGGTGAAAGCACATCGGGCAGCACCGACGGGTTCCACTCGCCGGCGGCCAGTGTGGCCATGAGCCTGACCGCGAAGAGGAACTGATCTCGCCGGCAATCCTTCGCCTTGAAGTAGAAGAGATACCTGGCAGGGTCCACGTCCGGGTTCAACGGGGTTTTCGCAACCACGTCCAGGGCTTTCCTCGCCAGGCTCCCCGCCATGAGGTCGGACTCTATCCGCGCAGAGACATGTTCCGGCAGGCTCGACCCCGCCAGTCGCTTCGCCAGGAGAAGCCCCGTGCAAAGAAGCCTTGTCATGCCGCATCGCCCGGCAAGCTCGAAGGTCCGCGTCAGGTCTGGTGGCTCCGGTGACGCGAGCAGGCCTGCCACGTCGGCGATCCAGCCGAGCTTGCACCAGAGGTGCTTGGCGCCGTGCACGCAGAGCATGAGGAGCGTCTCGTCCGGCGACAGCACGGGGAAGGCAAGGCCGTTCCAGTCGCGTTTCTCCAGGGTGGACGAGATGCCGAGCCTCTCGTGGTCGAACCCGAAAAAGCCCGGGACGACGGCCCACTGGAGCTCGACGGTAAGTTTCCCATCGTGGCGGAAGAATTGAAGCTCGTACTCGGTTCTCCGATGGGCTGCAAGGCGGGCGCCTGCAAGAGAAGTTTTTGCACCGTATCCCAGTGAATCAAGGCAATCGATGGCTTTCCGGACCCTTTCCTTCGGGACCAGGATGTCGAGATCCTTCGACTGCCTGCGGGCCGGGTCGCCGTAAAGCATCACGGACAGGGCAGGACCCTTGAAGGGGTATGCCGGGATGCCGCATGACTCGAACGCATTCAGTATCGCGGAGAGCTCCGAGGCAAGAAAAAGCGCCCGGGCCGTGTTGTTGTGACAGAGGCTTCGCAGACGGTTCAGGGCCGCGGGGGGGACCGCCCCGGGACGGACGGCAGGAAGGGCCCTGTACACGAGGGGGACGATATTATGCCAGTCGCAGAGCCCGACGAAACGGTTCCAATCCAAAGTCTCGGGCAAAGCAAGCGGCGGGTCCGTCCGGTCTTTCAGGAATGCGGTCCTGACACAGGACAGCAGGAAATCATGTTCCGGGCGCATGCCGGCATGCCTCCTTTCCCCCGGGTAGCGGCATCGGGACGGGACTTTTCTCCGGCAGGCTTTTCTCCAGCGCGGGGGCAATCTTGCGGTCGTAGAGCCTCGGGATCACGTGACCGGGGTTGAGGCAGGCGGCAAGGCACAGGCAGGCCGCAAGCGCCGGATAATTCCCGCCGGCGTAGTGCAGGGCTGCCTTCTGATAGAGGCGCTCGCCGCTTTCTTTCCGCAGAGCACGCAACCTGACTCGAAGGGGGCGCTTGCGCTCCGCCCGCAGGAAGGCATCCAGAGTCGGCTCTCCGGCCCCACGACGCCGTGCATCTGTGCAGGCCATGACCCACCGGTGACAGCGCTTCTGCTCGGCGTTGCGCTTCATGGTGAGGGATCCCCCGTGGAGCCGGTAGAGTAGAAGGGGTTCGGGCATTTTCAGCAGCAGCTGCCCCTTCTCGGCCATTCGGATCCAGAGATCCACGTCCTCGGCCTGGACGAACTGTTCCCGGTAGCCCCCCACGGCAAGGACGGTCTCCCGGTGCATCAGGGTCGAGGAGTGGACGAAAAAGACGGGTTCGCCCCGCGTCGCCATCTTCTCGAACTGCGCCCTTGTGAAAGGCCCGTCGGCGTTTACGAGTCCGATGATCCTTCCTGCGCGGTTGATGAAATACCCCAAGGTGCCCACGATGCGGACATCGGGATGCTGCAGGATGAAAGCGATCTGCCTTTCGAGCTTGTCAGGCAAAAAAAGATCGTCGGCATCGAGCCGGGCAACCCATTCGCCCCGGGCTTTTTCGAAACCGAGATTTCCCGCTGCGGAGACACCTCGATTCGCCTGGGACAGGATGCGGATGCAGGAGTTGGCACTGGCGTAACGATCCATTATCGCGCGGCTGCCGTCCTTCGAGCCGTCGTCGACGATCAGGAGCTCGAAGTCCCGGAAGGTCTGGCCAAGGACGCTTTCAATGGCCTGCGCCAGGTATTTCTCCCCGTTATGAACGGGAACGACGACGGATATTTTCATAGGGGATCACTTTGCCTCTCTCGTCTTTTCCGTCGGGGATGAGCTGGCAGTCCACCAGTTCGCGGTAGTATTCGTTTGTCCGGAGAAGCTCCCCGTGCGTTCCCTCGGCCACGAGGCGATTTTCGTTCAGCAGCAGGATGCGATCGCAATCGACAACTGTCGAGAGCCGATGAGCCACCACGAAGAGGGTCTTGCCCCGAGTCTGCCGGGGGAGCGCCTGAAAGATCGATTTTTCCGTCAGGCCGTCCAGCGCTGCCGTGGGTTCGTCGAGTACCAGGATATCAGGGTTTTTGACCAGGGCCCTCGCGATGGCGAGCCGCTGCTTCTGCCCCTCGGAGAGGTTCACGCCCTTTTCGCTCACATCGCTTTCATATCCGCCGGGCAGGCCCATGATGAACTCGTGGATTCCCGCCACCCGTGCAGCACGAGTGACTTCCTCCCCGACAGCCTCAGGGTTGCCGTACCGGAGATTTTCCATGATGGTGCCGGCCAGAAGAATCGGGTTCTGGGCAACATAGCCGATCCGCTGCCTCAGCGAGCGGACGTCGTAATCCATGGCGGGCTTGCCGTCGTAGAGGATCTCGCCGCCCGTCGGATTGTAGAATCGAAGCAGGAGACTCAGGAGCGTCGTTTTGCCCACGCCGCTGGGACCCACGACGGCTATATGCTCGCCCGGGCTGACACGGAAGGAGACCTCGCCGAGCACAGGGTTTTTCGGGTTGTACTCGAAAGAGACGTTTCTGAACTCCACACCGCCTTCGAGGACTTCGACCTTTGCACCCTTCCCTGCGTTTTCCTCCGGCACGACATCCAAAAGGGCCGTGAGGCGCTCGAGCGATGCCCGGATGTTCTGCATCTGCAGGCCCGTCGAGGTGAGCGACTGCGCCGGGCCGAAGACACGGCCCAGGTAGGCCTGGAAGGCGAAGAGGGATCCCAGGCTCCAGTGGCCTGTGATGACCCAGTACGCGCCGATCGCGAAAACGCAGAAGTTGACAAGGCTAGGCGTCGACGAGAGGGCAAGCCCCGTCACGGAGCCTACCACGGAGCGCTCCGCCGATAACCGGAAGACCTGCCGCAGGCCGTTCATGATCCCCCCGACGGCCTTCTCCTCCGCGGCAAAGGCCTTGACCAGCGGGATCGAGTTGAGCGTCTCCTGGAACCGGCTCATGTAACGGGCGTTCTCCTCGTTGCCCGCGTGGTTCAGGGCGTGCATCCGGTCGGAGAAACGCCGCAGGGCAAGAAGGAAGACGGGCACGGCACCAAGGGCCGCCAGTGCAAGCCTCCACTCCAGCCAGAAAAGAAGGATGATGCCGCCGATGAAGTACAGAATATTCGTCACGATGCCAACAAGGCTTCCCGACAGAAACCAGGTCACGCCGCCGATGTCGCCCGTCATGCGCGCCATGAGATAGCCCGTCTGGTTTTTGTCGAAGAAGGACTTGGGCAGGCTGAAGGAGTGGTCCAGCACCTGTTTCTGGATGTCGAGGGTGACCTCCTGGCTGTAGCGCAGGAAGAACCAGCCCTGGAACAGGTTCATGGCGCGCGAGAACAGGGCGATGGCCGCCATGAGCAGAAGCACCCAGGGAAGAAGCGAAAGCTGTTTCCCCAATATGACGTCGTCGATGACAAAGCGGGAGACGAGAGGCATGGGAAAAGCCATGAGCGCATTGATAAGGATGAATCCGGCGCCCAGGGCCCCCTTCTTCCAGTGCCGTCTGAAAAACGGCATGTGCCGGCGCAGGTTCTCACCGATCCCTGCACAGGTCTTCCCCCCGGCGATCCGGTCCTCCGGCGCCTTCCTGGCAAGCCCGCTTTTCAGATACTTGATCCAGGTTTTCATGTCTGCCTAACTGGGTAAGTCCCCTCTTTTCTAAACGACTGCTCTGCACATGGCAGGGCCTGCTCATCGACGAAGATCCGGAAGGGCCGCCGGATCGTCCACGCGGCAGCACCGGCGGGACGCCGCCCGATGATGCGCCTTCCCAGGACAAGCTGCATCTCCCTTGCGCCGTCGCGCTCGAACATGATGACCCTCGGGCGCAAAACCGGGGGCAGAAGCGCGCGGATGAGGCCTGTTCGGGCGATACCCCGATAGCAGGGGTTCAGGACATGGGAGGCGAGATGGTCCGCCCTGCGGACGGCGCGGATGCAGGCGGCAAGCAGCCGCCCCACGAGACCTCCCGCAGCGGGGGTGATTTGCCCGTATCGCTCAACGGCAACGGCGCGGCCGATGATATCTTCCTGCCGAATGACCCAGCCGTCCGGGTTATGGTTCGCATCCCCCCGTGTCCGAATCCCTTCAGGCCCCTTGGAGACGACACGGTGTACGACGCGTTCCTGCTTTCCCGGCGGCAGGAAGATGATCACGTCCCCGCGCTTCAGCTCTTCGACACGGCAGGGGACGAACACAATCCGGTCGCCCGGCCGGAAGAGGGGCCGCATGCTCTCGCCCCGGCAGAAGACCGCGCTGTTGGCTTTCTCACCCGTTTCACTCATGCCGATTTCATCCTCGGAGTTGAAAAAGGGGACTGTCCCCTTTTTCCAATATCTCTTCGATCTTCTCCCAGAAGCGGCCCGTGAGGCTGACTTGGAGGCGGAAGGCGGGGACGGTTCTGGCCAGGGCTGCTGCATTGTCGAAAATCCGGCTTCGCAAAGCGCCGCTGTTGCGCGGGTTGAGCATGTAAAGTGGTTTCAGGGCCTGCGCACAGGCATCCGTAAGCGCAACGGCCGCCTTCGCCGGGGAAATCGGTTCATAACGGTCCTGCACAGATTTCCGAAGGCGGAAAAGAGCCTGCACGGCCACGGACCGATTCGCAAAACAGGGCCAGCGGACATCTCCAGCCTCCACGGCGCTCCAGGTGGGCATGGGGTGAACCCGGAAACCTTCTCCGGCATTCCCCACGACAAGGCACAAGTCGTCGCTGTGGACCTGCCAGTCGGAAGGCAGTCTCCGGCATGAGGTTGATTTCCCTGCACCGCTCTCTCCCAGAAGGAGCGCGCCTGCTCCCCGCCACTCAACGAGGGCCCCATGAATCGGCACACCCCCTGTAGCGATAATCTCATCGAAGACGGGGACGAGCGCATGGCGCATCCGTTCGATGAATGACGAACGGCTCGGATAAAGCCCGCAAAAAATGTCCATGACGTCCGGATGCCGCAGGAGAACAGCCCCTGAACGGCTCCACTCATGCCAGCCCTCAGAAGGAAGCTCCACGGGCAAAGGGGGAACGAAAGAGGAGCGGCAATCAACCCTGCGTCCATTCGTCTCGAGCACCCGCCCAATGCAAATTTTCCGGGCCGTCCGTTTCTCCCCTTTCATCAGGCCCAGGCACGAAGAGAACTCATCGACCCACGACCCCAACTCCTCATCGGCCCCTTCGCAGGGTCCGATCTCCCATGCGCGCCCGCCAGACAATTGCAGAAGGTAAGCCTTTTGAAGATTGATCGCCGCCATTCCCAAACCCTATCCGATTGTCCCAACATAACGGCCCCAACCTTAATCCGGCTGAGCCATGAGATTCTCCCATTTTCCGCTTTTCACGAACCCATCATACCCCGCCACAGATGCCGGCAGATTTTCCCGCAACCTTTTCCCCCTAAGCTCATGCGGTGAAGCCGGTCCCGCAGCCTATACCCAACGCCCAACCTCCATCCGTGCACTCATAGCCCGCCCGGCTTCCACTTGTATGGCAAACGCAGACCATGTTAGCCCCTGCTGGCCCGGAGACGCTATTCCCGCTCTGGCAGCTTCCGAAATTAGATTCGCTGCAGGCGGTGTTGCCGCTGCAGCACGACTCGGCCTTCGTCCCGGTTCCGCAGATGGTGCTCGTGGTGCAGCTGCCGGGGTTGCATGGGAGCCAGCCGTAGTCGATGCCCGTAGCGCACGAAGTCGTCCCCCCCGTCCCGTTTGAGCATGACATCCCGCTGCAGGACATATCCTCCCGCAGATCGACGAGGAGAGGGATTTCGTACTTGAATCGCTTGTCCATGTCCTGTCCTCCATCCTTCTCGGCTGCTTACGGCTGCAACCGACATGATTTCTTCGATATGCGCCTTATCGCAGCGCCGCAGGGACCGGCCCCTGTGATTCCCGGCATACCCGCCGGCGGGCGCCCTGCAGCCTCGCCTCCGGAAAGAGCCCCTCGCGGTGCGCCTCCTCGCAAAACCAGTGAGGCGCCCAGAGACTTCGACTACGGTAGTAGTTCTGGGCGATGCAGCTCCCGAGGCAAACGCCCTTCATGAGGCACTCCCCGCAGATCCCGCCCAGACGGCGCGACAGGCCTTCGCGGATCTCCCGCAGGATAGGATTGTCCTTCCAGACATCGAGGAGGGAGTCTCTCTCGGCACGGCCGAAGACCAACTCGGGTACGGTCTCGCCAATCCCGCACAGCGCGTAGGCCCCGCCGGCCAGCACACCGAGAATCCCGTAAATACCGCAGATGCCGCAGCCGGACCCCTCGCTACCGTACATTCTTCCAAGGGGACGGAACGCCGCCGGGTGGGAGTAGTGCAGGCGTAGTTTCGTTCCGGCCGACAGATCATTCTCTACCCATTCGCCGAGTCTCACGATTTCCCGAATCGACAGGGTCTCTCCTGCCTCGTGCATTTTCACCCCCCGGGCCGTGGGCTGGACGATGTTGAACTTTACCGACGAGGTGCCGATGGATTCGGCAAGGCGCACGACCGCTTCGATCTGGTCTACGTTTCTGCGCATCAGGCTCATGATAACCTGGGGCCGGATGCCGGCCGCAATGAGGTTCCGGATGCCATTGACAGCGGCATCGAAGCAGCCCTTGACACCGCGGACCCACTCGTGGGTCTCCGCGTCGGCCCCGTCGAGGCTCACGGATACGTGGTACAGCCCCGAGCCGACGAGATCACGAGCCAGGGCCTGTGTGCAGAGAACACCGTTGGTCTCCACATTGAAGCGGAGCTTCTCTTCCCGGAGAACCCCCAGAATCTCCCCGATGCGCGGGTGCATGAGGGGCTCGCCGCCCGTGAGCTTCACCGACGAAAGGCCCAGCGGCCTGGCCTGCTTGAGGATGTGCCGGAAGAGATCCGGGTCGATGGCCGGATGCCTCCGCTTTGCCGTTTGGTGTGGCGGCTCGATCCAGCAGTGCCGACACCTCAGGTTGCAGCCCTCGGTGAGGTAGAAGTAGAGCATATTCAGGGACGGCGCGGACTTTTCGACCGCACCCGATCCGCCTTCGCCCCCGATGGCCCGGATTGTCTTTTCTGCACTCACGTTCACGTTCCTCCCCGGCCGGCACCGGTTGAAGGAACTGCCCGGGTGTCGAGCCTGACCAGATAGTAGTTTCTTTCCCCGCACGACCCGCCGCAGCAGGAGCCCGGCTTCGACAACAACGGAAATTTCCGCATGGACCTGTGATCGTAAGGGTCGAAACCCCTCACGTCCCGAAACGGGTCGATTGTCCAGGCATAGGCGTTTCCGGCGCCCCGCCCGGCGAGCTTCCGGATGAACCGTTCCTGATCGCCCGGACGTGCCGCCACGAAGAAAACCCTTTCGAAGAAGAGCGGCCCCGCATGCTCCATGCTCGCGGAATCGTAGAAGACGATCGCGTCGCCCGATGAGGTATGCCTCTCCAGAAATTCGATCCGCCGGGCATTGAAATCCTTGTACAGCCAGCGGTTCGACTGCAGCTCCTGCAGGCTGTTCAGCAGGGCCACACCGATGAAAAAGAGAAGCACGACGTACATCCCCTTGGAGTCATCGAAGACCCGCCGATGCTCCGCACCGATAAGCAGGATCACGAAGGGAGCGAGGGGCAGCCAGACTGCAAGGACGTTCGCAACGCGAGGCGCATGAATCATGCCACCGAATATCAAACCGAGGATCACCGTCCCCGTCAGGATCGACCCGAGGGAGCCTTCCCCCTTCATCAACCGGTCCGTTCGCTTCGGCAATCCGTAGAAGGCGAACAGGACTGCGGGGAATACCGCCATGAGATGGGACACGCTGATCCGGGCGGCCGTGAGGGATACCGTGACCAGCAGCAGAACGACCGGGACAACCGCAAGAACGGCCCGCAGGCCCGGGGCAATGCCTTCCCTGCGCGATGCCGAGAAGAGGGCACACGAAGCAATGAAACACCCGGCAAAAAGGACGCTCCGGATCCCCGAGAGTTCATAGAAGGGCAGAATCTTCTTCAGGTAGGGCCCGGGAATACCTCCGTGAAGAATCGACTCATGAAGGACGAGGGCAGCGAGCGCCAGAGTGGCACCCGTGGCGACGGCCGCCAGATCCTCCCATCGCTTCTGAATGGAGAAAACGGCGGCGGCGGAAAGGAAGAAGGAAACGGCGACGAACAGGAAATCCAGGCTTACAAGGACGGATGACCCCATGAGGAAGGCTGACCCGGCAAGGTTGCCCGGGCTTCGGATTCCCGCCCGGAAGTGACGAACCAGCAGAAAGAGCCCCATAACGATCAAGAATAGAGCAAGCGCCTGGCCGGAAAATTTGAATGCCAGCAGAAAAACGGGCGAACCGACCAGAAAGGCCGCAAGGAGCAAATAGTAGAGAACACCGCGCTGCATCACCCGATCCAGGGTAGCGCCCAGAACAAGGGCGGAGAGAAACACAAAGAGAATCGGCGCAAACTCGACGGCCCTCTCGCCGAGAACCGGGTGGAAGAGGCTCGCGACCCAGGGGAAGAGCGGAGGGGCTATGGCATGGAGCCTGCCGTCCCTGAACGCGAAATAGCCGCCCTGCCCTGCGAGGTCTTTCGCCTCGAACCCGGAGTCGAACCCGGGCCAGACGATTTCCAGGGAGCCGTTCAGGGCGAAGTTCCTCATCTGGACGTAGTGGACGCCCTCTTCGTTGGAATAGAGCCCGGGGGGCGCCAGAAAGTAAAACAGGCCCGCGAGCGTCGTGAGTACGACGACGAGAAAAAAATTTTCACCAAGGTTTGCTTTCATTTCTTCTGTGTTCATTTCAGCAGAGCAGGCTCCGCTCCGGCAGCCTTCCGCCCTCCGCGAGGAATTTCCGCAGACAGGCGTCGGGGCTCGGGTGGTTGACCTCGCCGACCAGCGTATAGGAAAGCCCCGGGCAGTTACCGGTGCAATACTGGAGGTATTCACAACCCTCGCAGAACGAAAAGCTGGAAAGCGGGATGCGGTTTCTCCCTCGCAGGCTTCCAAGATCAGCGTGATTTTGCCAGATCTCGACGAGGTCGTCTCGGTTGATCCTTCCCAACTCGATGTGGGAGAGCATCGTGCAGGGGGTGACGGCCCCGTCAGCCCTCACGGCCAGATCTTGCCAGTAACAGCCGCAGCCGGAGAGACATCCTCTGACCGGCGCGAGTTGCTTGCCCCAGAGCCGCGCCTCTTCCATGTCAAGCCATCCCCTCGCCTCGGCGAGCGGCCCCGCCGTGGCCTGGATCCGTCCATTGTATTTCTTGGACAGCGTCAGCAGGGTCTCCATGGCAAGCGTCCGTTCTTCCGTCGTGAGCTGAACCATCTCTGCGTTTTTCCGGCACATTCCCATGGCACCTGCGGAATTGGTCCCGAAGGAGGACAGGCCTATGTCCTCAAGGAGAAGTCTTGCCACGCTTTCGAGATCGTTTACGTTCTTCCGGTGGATCGTTACGCGAACCGCAACATGGACACGGTGGCGCCGCAGGATCATGAGGCCCTGCAGAGCTTTCGCAAAGCTGCCCTTGCCCCGCATGACATCGTGGCTTTCGGGCATGGAACCATCGATGGAGACTTGCACATAGTTGCAGCGCCCCGACGAGGCTAGGAAGGACGCCATCTCATCCGTGATCAGCGTCCCATTGCTCAGGATCTGGAATCGCATCCGGTTACGGACGATCCCATGGACGATCTCCTTCAAATCCTCCCGGATGAAGGGCTCTCCCCCTGCCAGCGTCACCTCCGTGACGGCGCAGCGGTTGAGTTCCTCGAAGAACCGGAACCACTCGGCCGCGGGGAGATCGCCTTCCACATCGCCGGCGCTCTCGAAGTGATAGCAGTACCTGCACCGCAGGTTGCAGCGGTTCGTGATGGAGATGTCCACCTTCTTCGGTGTGCGCATCAGCCGCATAAGGGCACCCTAAAACACGGGAGTAATGGAATGATGGAATAATGAGTTCTCAAGTTTGAACCTCGTAGCCGACAAGTCCCTGCTGCTCGAGGCTCGCGATGAACTGGCGGGCGTGCTCGGCGGCGTCCGCGGGGACGTCGTCGGCCTCCTCGCGGAGCCTGCCGACGATGGCATCGGTGTCGTGCTTTCCGTCGAGGTGCTTCCAGATGAAGACCCCCGTGGGGTTGAGGCCGAAGGCATTGCCCGTGTCGGGGTCGAAGAGGATCGCCCAGTCGTCAAACTCTTCGCGCAGGACGATCAGCGGATTGGCGATGGGATTCTTCTGTTTCACGGTTTCTGCTCCTTTGTTCAATAAACTGACACCGGGACGGCAGGCGCCTCCCGTCAAGGAAGCGGCAGGGCCGCACCCGGCGTATTTTCGGCAATGTCGGCTGACAACTTTTGCAAGAAGCATACCGGGCAAATCACGAGCATTGCTCACGATTTGCAGCGGAGCACCGAAGGCAAGATTCTCGGGAAGACGATCCTCAAACAGGCAGGAGAAGATGACGCTAAAGGGCAAGCGCTTTCAGGGACGTGTGGCGGGACAGGAGGTCGTAATGCCGGTCCGAATGCATGAGCGTTACTCCGTGACGGATGGCAATGGACGCAATCAGGGTATCCAGCGCCGGGATGTTGAGGCCCTTTTGACGGCAAATAAAGGCCGTTTCCCAGGCTGTCTGCCAGGCTTTTGCATCCAGCGACAGGGCGGGAAGCGCCGAAAAATCCTTCAGCAGCATGTTATATTCTTTTTGCGACCTTGCACCTCTCAAGAGCTCGAAGATGACGATTTCCGTCATGCAGACCCGGTCGTCTGCGATCAGACCTGCCATGCGGTCCTTCAAGGAGTCGTTACCCCCTCGAAAAAAATTCACCCAGACAGTCGTATCCACCAGAAATTGTTCAGCGCTCATGCTCTCTGTACCTTTCCACTTCCTCGGGGCTCAATTCCGTCAGGGCCTTGCCGTAAAGACCGGCCAGGTGATCCCGCCTCTTCTTGCGGATCAGCTCCCGCAGGGAATGGTTGACCAGGTCCTTCTTTGTCCGGATCCCCGTCAGGACCCGCGCCTCTTTCAACAACGCTTCGTTGATGTCTAAAGTGGTTCTCATAATGCGCCTCCTTGATGCATATGATTTAACAATATTTGATGCCTGTCAAGCGTAAAGATGTTTGGCACTTTACAAACGGCCAATTCTGTGGTCTACTTCGAGGCGTAAAAAGCGCCACACAAAAATCGAGAACCCCATGGATATTCAAAAGGAAATCGAAAATATCAGTGCCCAGATCATCGCAAAATACAAACCCGAAAAAGTCATCCTTTTCGGAAGTGCTGCCCGGGGAGACGCGGGCCCGGACAGCGACCTCGACTTTCTCATCATCAAGAAGGACCCTCCACACTTCGGCGAGGACCGGATCCGGGAACTCAGCAGGCTGATCGAAAGAAAGGTTCCGGTTGATTTTGTCGTCTATCGACCCGATGAGTTCGAACAACGACTCCGGATGGGGGATCCCTTTCTCAAATCCATCCTCAAGGAAGGGAAAGTCCTTCATGGGTGACAGGGAAATCATCCGAGGATGGCTCTCTAAAGCAGATGAGGACTTCGACTTTGCCCTTGTCAATCAGCAGGAGGACAGGTCCTTCACCGCCCAGATCTGTTTTCATTTTCAGCAGGCCACCGAGAAATATCTGAAAGCCTGTATCGTATCCTTCGACCTTCCCTTTCTCAAAACCCATGATCTGCCTGTGCTTCTTGATCTCCTTCACGGCAAAGACCCCTCTTTCGACCGGATCAATGCAGAATGCGAATTTCTGAACGCCTTCTATATTTCGACGAGGTATCCTGTCCATTGGCCCTCCGATTTTTCGAGGGACACCGCGATAAAGGCCCTTGCAGCCGCAGATCGGATTCGACTTTTCGTTAAGGAAAAGCTGAAATAACATCGTCAGGATGGCGTGGGTCGGCCGGAAAGACCGGACAGAGGACCCACCGCAAGGCAGGATCAGAACCTGTTGACAGGAAGCATGCGATGGAGAAATTCGACGTCATCGTTGTCGGGGCGGGACTTGCGGGGCTGGCTGCGGCATACACGCTGGCCGGTGAGGGCGTCGAGGTCGTCGTCCTGGAGCGGGGTGATTACCCCGGCTCCAAGAACGTCTCCGGCGGCCGCATCTACGTAAATCCCGTCCGCGATCTTTTCCCGGGACTCTGGGACGAGGCCCCCCTCGAGCGGGCCATCGTCCGCGAAGGGGCCACGCTCATGGCCCGGAACCGCTCCTTCACCTTCCACTACACCGGAAGCGAACTGCGCACATCTCCGCCGCAGAGTTACAGTGTCCTTCGCTCGAGATTCGACCGCTGGTTCTCCGAGCGCGTCGAGGAGCGGGGGGCCATGCTGCTGCCAAAGACCCTTGTTTCGGACGTGATCCGTGAAAACGGAAAAATCGCCGGCGTGATCGCCGCAGGCGACGAGTTGCGTGCCGACGTGGTCATCGCCTGCGACGGGGCGCTATCCCTCATCCCCGAGAAGGCGGGCCTGAGAGCTCCCGGTCGGCCCCACGACAATGCCATCGGCGTCAAGGAACTCATCCAGCTCGACCCCAACCTGATCAACGAGCGCTTCAACGTCGCCGACGGCGAAGGGGCGGCCCATCTCTTCGTGGGGGATGTGACGAAGGGCCTCTTCGGCGGCGGCTTCCTCTACACGAACCGCGGCAGCGTGAGCCTGGGCCTCGTCGTTTCCATTGAAGACATCGCGAAGGAAGAGGCGGCAGGTGATATCCCGGCTCTTTTCGAAGCCTTCAAGGCCCGTCCCGAGATCGAACCGCTCCTCCGGGGCGGGAAAACCTTGGAATACGGCGCCCACGTCATCCCCGAGGGCGGTTACCGTTCTCTCTGTCCTCTTGTCGGCGACGGGATCCTCGTGGCCGGGGATTCGGCGGGTTTCGCCCTAAATCTGGGGTTTACAGTGCGAGGGATGGAGTACGCCCTGGCCTCGGGCCACTTCGCGGCAAAGGCCGTCGTCCAGGCGAAGGCTGCAGGGCGCTTCGATGCCGCAACCCTCTCCGCCTACCAGAACCTCCTGGAGGAAAGCTTCGTATTGCATGATTTCAAGACGTTCCAGGAAACGCCCCGCGTTCTTTCGAACCCGCATCTGTTCGGCCACTACCCGGAGCTCGCGGGCAATATTCTTCGCGATCTCTACTCCGTTCCCGCCGGGCCCAAGGTCCCGATCTTCACGACGCTGCGCCGGCACCTGACGCTGAGCCAGCTCTGGACCCTTCTCAAGGACGCAAAGGAGGTCATGAAGATATGACCGACCTCACGGTAAAACTGGGGCTCAACGTCTTCAAGCCGCTGCCTGCGCCCCACATCAAAATCAAGGCGGGGATGGAGCGCGACCCCAGGCTGAAAGCGGCCGTGAGGGGCTGTCCCGCGGGGCTCTACAGCGTAAGCGAGACGGGCGAGTTCGTCCTCACAATTGACGGTTGCCTCGAGTGCGGCACCTGCCGCATCGCCTGCGGCACCGAGGTGCTCGAGTGGGGCTACCCCGAAGGCGGCGCAGGCGTGCAGTTCCGGTTCGGCTAAAAAAACCGGGTACTGGGGATTGGGTACTGGGTATTGTCAGTTCTGATTACTATTTCCCAATATCCCANNAAGGAGGGATGTCATGAATTTCAAGTTGACCGAGGAACAGGAGCTCATCCGTAAAAACATCCGGGAATTCTGCGTGAAGAACGTGGAGCCCATCGCCGCGGAAATCGACGAGAAGGAAAGTCATCCCGCCGATCTCTTCAAAAAGCTCGCCGAGGGCGGCTGGATGGGGATCCCCATCCCGACGCAGTACGGCGGCGCCGGCGCCGACTACCTGACCAACGCCATCGTCGTGGAAGAGCTATCGCGCTCGTGCTCGTCGACGGGGTTCACCGTGTCGATCCACGTGGGGATCGCCTGCATGCTGATCAACCTCTTCGGCACGGAAGACCAGAAGAAGAAATACCTCGTCCCCCTGGCAACGGGCAAGCACCTGGGCGCCTTTGTCCTCACCGAGCCGGGGGCCGGCACGGACGTCATGGCCGCCACGACGACGGCCACAAAGGACGGCGATGCCTACGTCCTCAACGGCACCAAGACCTTCATCTCCAACGGCCCCATCGCTGACACCTACCTCGTCTTCTGCTGGACCGACAAGGCGGCGGGCCGCAAGGGCATGAGCTCCTTCATCATCCCGAAAGGAACACCGGGATTGAAGCCGGGCGAGCATTTTCACAAGATGGGGCTTCGCTCCTCCCAGACCTCGGAAGTCGTCTTCAAGGACTGCCGTTTGACGAAGGAAAACCTGCTCGGCGCCGAGGGCGCCGGCATGGGTAACGCCGGTGCGGCATTCGACCACGGCCGCGTGGGCATCGCCGCCCAGGGCGTGGGCATCCTCCAGGCGGCCCTCGACGAGTCCATCAAGTACTCGAAGGAGCGCGTCCAGATGGGGAGCCCCATTGCGCGCCACCAGGCCATCTCCTGGATGATCGCCGACATGGCAACGGATCTCCAGGCCGCCCGATTCCTCACCTACTATGCCGCCTGGCTGAAGGACAACAAGCTGCCCTTCACCAAGGATGCCTCGATGGCGAAGCTCTTCGCCGCCGAGAAGGCCATGCACCACACCACGAAGGCCGTCCAGATCCACGGCGGCTACGGCTACATCAAGGGCGCCAAGGTGGAGCGGCTCATGCGCGACGCAAAGATATTGGAGATTTACGAGGGGACCTCGGAAGCCCAGCGGATGGTGATCTCGGGCACGGTGCTTCGCTAGCGAAGCGGGATTCTGGATTCGGGATTCCGGCATCCGGTAAAAAACAAAAAGGGCTCGGACATCAGGCAAAAGAAGATTTTCTTTCCCGTAGCCTGAAGCCCGATGCCTGAAGCCCGCATTTCGGAGAAATGCTTATGCCGGTAGTTGTGGCCTGCTTCAAATGGGTCGTCGATGAGGCCTATATTCGCCGCGGCGCGGGCGGCGCCCTGGACTTCTCGTCGGTGGACTACAAGATCGGGGAGTATGATCGAAACGCCATCGAGGAGGCCGTACGCCTGAGGGATGCCGGCGGCGGAGGCAGCGTGATCGGCATCACCGTCGGCGCCCCCGAGTCCGCAAAGGGAGTGAAGGACGGCCTTTCGCGGGGGATGGATCTGGCCTTTTTCGCCTCCGACCCGTCCTTCAAGGACCTGGAGCCCTCGCAGACGGCGGCGATCCTCGCCGAGGTCATCCGCTCGCGCATCCCGCAGTACGACCTCATCACCTGCGGCGAGGGGTCGAGCGACCTCTACGCCCAGCAGGTGGGACCGAGGCTAGCCGAACTTCTCGGGATCCCCTGCGTCTGTTTTGTCCAGAAGCTCTCCCTCGAAGGCGGAAAGCTCGTTACCGACCGGCGTGTCGAGGACGGCGTCGAGGTCGTCGAGGCGCCGCTTCCTGCCCTGGTGACGGTGCTGCCCGACATCAACACGCCGCGGATCCCCGGCGTGAAGGACACGCTGATGGCCGGCAAGAAACCCGTCACGACGATCAAACGGGAAGAGCTTGCGGGAAGCTTCGGAGCGACACTGAAGACGGAGGCCATGACGGCTTCGAGCCTGGAGCGGACGGGGGAGAAACTCGCGGCCGATGCAGCCGGGATTGCCCGTTTTGTCGATACGCTGCGCAAGAGCGGCGTGATCCGTTAAGGGGGAAACGATGGCAGGGATCTGGATCATAGCGGAAACGCGGGAGCAGGCTTTTGAGCTTCTGGGTGCCGGCCGGTCGCTGGCCCCGGACATGGGGACGGCGCTGACGGCCATCGTCAGGAAGGGGGCCGGCCCGCCGGAGGAAACCATCGCCCGCGGGGCCGACGAGGTCTTCCTGCTGCCGGAGCTGCCGCCGGATCAGCCCTTTGGGGCACATCTGCCGGTGATCGAGCAGGAGGCGAAGACGGCCTCCCCGGATCTCATCCTCTTCATCTCCTCCGCGAGGGGCAAGGAGATGGCCGCACGGCTGGCCGCGCGGCTCGGCGCAGGGCTCTGCAGCGGCTGCACGGCGCTTGCCTTCGACAAGGGATCGGGCTCGATCCGGATGGAGCGCCTCGCCTACGGCGGTGCCGCGATCCAGAAACTCACCGCTTCCACAAAGCCCGTCATCGTCGCCGTGCCTCCCCGGTCCTTCGAACCCGCGCAGGTCGTGGACGGCAGGCAGGGCAAGACCCGGGAGCTGCCCTCCCCGCCCCCGTCGGCGGTGAGAATCATCGAGAAAAAGCCAAAGGAAAAAGTGGCAAAGGACATCACCGAGGCCCGGGTGATCGTCTGCGCTGGCCGCGGTTTCGACAAGAAGGAGGACCTGGCCCTCGCCCGGGAGCTGGCCGATGCGCTTGGCGGAGAGCTGGGCGCCACGAGGCCGCTGACCGAGGAGATGCACTGGCTCTCCGCGGATCTCTGCATCGGGCTTTCCGGCGTGCAGGTGAAGCCGGAGTTGTACATGGGCCTGGGCGTGTCGGGCCAGATCCAGCACATGACGGGCGTGCGCGGCGCAAAGGTCGTCTGCGCCGTCAACCGCGACGAGAACGCGCCCATCTTCGCACTTTCCGACTTCGGGATCGTGGGCAGCCTCTACGAGGTCGTGCCGAAGATCATCGAAGAGCTCAAAAAGTAATTTCTGTCCGGGTTCGAAAAACCCCCCGCCCGAACGGGCCGGGGGTTTTTTTGCGGGCCGATGCGATATTTCCGTTGTCATTGACGTTGTGATCTAGTATGCATGCCCCGACGAAAAATTGCTCTCCGGGGAGGATTCAGGCGTTCCATGAACGATGTGAAGGAAATTCTCCAGGTCATCTGCCGCAACGAGGAGATTGCCCAGAAGTTCTTCGAGATCGAGACGAGCATCCTCACCATCCACAATTTCCGGGATCTCTTTGAAAAACTCCTCACGGAAATCCACGACAAGTTCAGCGTCCCCCACGTCTGGATGGCCATGACGGAGGACAACGACGTCTACCGGCTCCTGGACCGGATGACACCCGCAAACACCTTCGGCGAGCGGCTGAGAGTCGTGGAAGCGAAAGCCTTCGATGAACTCGTCGGAGACGGAACAGCGACGATCCTGGCCGACGAGGGACTGGAGCGGTTCAAGGCTCTCTTGCCCGAAGGGGCCCGATACGCTCTGGGTTCACTCGCCGTGGTTCCGCTCACCTACGAAGGAAAGGCCATCGGCAGCCTGAACCTGGGGGACTCGTCGCCCGAGCGCTACGCCCCGGGGATGGAGGCAAGCCTGCTGCGGCAGCTTGCCGTGAAGGTGTCCGTATGCCTTGCCAACGTGATGGCCCACGAGAGGCTCGCCATGCTGGCCTTCCGGGACCCCCTGACGGATCTTCTGAACCGCCGCGTCATGGAGCAGGTGCTCCGGCGCGAGTTCGACCGGGCGAAGCGCTACGGGACGGAACTCGCCGTCGTCTTTCTCGACATCGACCGCTTCAAGGAAATCAACGACCGCCACGGGCACGACACGGGAGACGAAGTGCTCAAATGGGTCGGCAACCGTCTAGTGGCCATGAGCCGGCAGAGCGACGTGGTCGCCCGGTTCGCCGGCGACGAGTTCGTCATCGTCCTTCCCAACACGAGCGCCGAGCGGGCCTACCGCTTTGTCGACCGGCTGCAGACCTTCTTTCTCTCCACGCACCTGGCCCACGACGGGAAGGTGATCCCCGTATCGGTGAGCTGCGGCATCGCCACGATTGCCGACGCCGGCTTGACCGACGCGATTTCCATGCTGAAGAAGGCCGACGAGCGCCTCTACCAGAGCAAGAACTCCAAGAAGGAATAAGAAATCCCCCTTTGCCGCCCTGATCCGCTTCGCGGGGCGGCCCGGTAAGGACCGGACCAGACATGGTTGCGCACCCTGATGGGATGCGCCCCCGGTCCTCCCCCTTTGAAAAAGGGGGATTGAGGGGGATTTGTCTTTTGCCCTTCGCCTTTAGCCTTTTGCCTTTTGCCTATTTCTGTGCCGCGTACCCCTTCGCCAACGACTTGTTCACATGCACCACACCCTTGTTGAGGGTCTTCAGGGGGTAGTCGTCGGTGATGACGGGCAGCTTGTCCGCCACGGCCTGATCCCGCAGGACGGTGCCGGCCGGCACGTAGCGGCCGTCGGGGACGGACACTCCCATGAGGATGCAGCCAGGCTCGATGACGCAGCCCTTCCCTACCTTCGACCGGAAGACGAGTACCTTCATTCCCACAAAGGTGTCGTCGAGAACGACGGCGGGGCCGTGGATCTGCACCTGGTGGGCAAGCGATACACGGTTGCCCACGTAGGCACCGTATTTCTTCCCGTCCACTTCCATCAGGTTCTTTTCGACGGGCTTACCGTGCTCTTCCGTCTCGAGGGCATGGATGACGACACCGTCCTGCACATTGGAGTCGTCGCCCACGTGAAGGGGCTGCCCTTCGTCGCCGCGGACGGACGCAAAGGGCGCCACGAAGACGTTTTTCCCGAGGGTGACATTTCCGATGACGGCCCCCATGGGGTGCACGTAGGCCGTGGGATCCATGGTGGGCTCACACGCTTTCGAACTGAAATCGGTTTGTACGCATTTTCCTATCATCTCTGTCCTCCGTACAAAATAGTGATCAGTGACCAGTGGCCAGTGACCAGTGAAAAGAGGGGATTGGACCCTCTGACCTGTCACCTGTTACCTGTCACCTGTCACCTGTAGCCTTTTTATTCCTCGTTCCTCGATCCTCGTGCCTCGCTCCTCTTTTGTCGCTCACGCGACAGAAGCTCCTGCCAGACCTCATCGACGCGCTTTTCGAGCTCTCTCATCGTGCCGTCGTTGCGTATGACGAGATGGGCGAATTTCAGTTTCTCGTCGATGGGCATCTGTGACTTGAGCCTGGCGATCGCTTCCTTGCGGCTCAGGTTGTTTCGCTTCATGACCCGCAGGATCTGCACGTCCGGCTGGGCGTAGACAAGCAGGATCAGGTCAAAGCGGTCCTGCATCCCCACTTCGAGAAGCAGCGGGATATCGGACAGGACGATCGCCTGCCTGTCCTGCCTCCCGATCTCATCCCGCTGGCGTTGCGCCTCCTCGAGTACGGCCGGGTGGACGATGCCTTCCAGCACTTTGCGCCGCTGTTCATCGTCAAAGACGAGAGTTCCCAGCTTCTTGCGGTCGATCCGGTCTTCGGGGTCCAGAATGTCATGCCCGAAGGTCTCGATGATCCGCTTCCAGACAGGCTGTCCCGGTTCCTGCAGGGTGTGGACGAGCCCGTCGTGATCGATCACCCGGGCACCCCTCTTGACGAGCATCCGGACCACCGTCGATTTGCCGGTCGCGATTCCCCCTGTCAGCCCCACGTTCAGCATCGGCACGCTTCTACCACAAGGCCCCCGTTCCATCAACACAAAACCCCAAGGGGTGGGCTTCAGGATTCGGGACTCAGGAATCGGGATTAAAAAAGCCGGATGCCGGATGCCGGAATCCGGATGCCGGAATCCCACCGTAAATCGGTTTTGGCAGGTCTTTTGCAATGAATCTCCGGGCACAGCTGCAGCCGGATAAAATAATGATAAACGTCAAGAATCTCCGAAAAACCTATGGCGCAATCGTCGCCGTCGACGACGTCTCCTTCGAGGCCAAGAAGGGCGACATCGTGGGGTTCATCGGCCCCAACGGCGCCGGGAAGACGACGACGCTGCGCATGCTTTCGTGCTTTATCGAGCCCGACAGCGGGACGGCAACCGTCGCGGGGTTCGACACCCGGACCCAGCCGGTCGAGGTGCGCCGCGCCTTGGGGTACGTGTCCGAAAAATGCCCCTTCTACGGGGAGATGACGCCCCGGTGGTTCCTGCAATTCGTCTGCAACGTCCGGGGCATCAACGGCAGCCGCTACAAGCCCGAGATCGATCGGGTTGCGGCCATCAGCTCCCTGCAGAGCGTCATGGATCGCCGGATCGAAACCCTGTCGAAAGGGTTCCAGCGGCGCCTGGGGCTGGCCCAGTCGCTTCTGGGGGACCCCCCGATCCTGATCCTCGACGAGCCCATGTCGGGTCTCGACCCCAACCAGAAGCAGGAAATCATAGAACTGATCCGGTTCATGGCCGCCGACAAATGTTTCATCATCTCCACCCACGTCATGGAGGAGTTGGAGACGATCTGCAACCGGGCCATCCTGATCAGCAAGGGAAAAGTCGTGGCCGACTCCACGCCACAGGACTTCAAGGAGAAGGGCCAGGGAAAGATCGACGCCTTCTTCCGCAAAGTGACCAACGGAACCTGACATGCAAACGGTCTGGGCCATCTACAAACGGGAATTCCTGAGCTACTTCACGACCTCCATGGGGTATGTGATCCTGGTGGTGTTTCTCGTCCTGGCGGGATTTCTCACGATCAAGGGCCGCTTCTTCGAAATGCGGCAGGCGGACCTGAGGGTGTTTTTCGACAACCTGCCCCTGCTCTACATCTTCTTCGTCCCGGCGGCCGGGATGCGCCTCTGGGCCGAGGAGCGCAAGGCGGGCACCATCGAGTTACTCTTCACGCAGCCCGTGACGGTCACCCAGGCCGTGCTCGGCAAGTTTGCGGCCGCGTGGATGTTCCTCGTCGTGGCCATGGCGCTGACGGTGCCGCTCGTGATCGCCGTCTCCTGGCTCGGCAACCCGGACCCCTTCGTCATCCTGACGGGATACCTGGGCGCCTTGCTGATGGGGGGCGCCTACCTGGCCGTGAGCATCTTCTGCTCGGCCCTCACCCGGAGCCAGATCGTGAGCTTCGTGCTCTCCATCGGGATGATCGGCCTGCTGGCCTACACGGACTCGCCGGCCGTTCTCACCTGGCTTGCCGGCATCGTGCCCCCCTTCATGATCGAGGCCATGGCCAACATGAGTTTCTCCGGGCACTTCGAGTCCATGCGGCGGGGCGTTCTCGAGTTCCGTGACCTGACATTCTACGGCATCCTGATTGCCGGTCTGATTGCCATCACCTGCCTTGTCGTCGACAACCGAAGGGAGTCATGCTGAAGAAGAACCTCAAGGTCCTCACGGCCATCTTCCTGATCGCGTTGATCGCCTTCTCGTCCATCACGCTGCTTGCCAAGGTGGGCCGGGCGCTGAAGCTCGATCTCACGGAGGACCGCATCTACTCGCTTTCCGACGAAACCGGGAAGATCATCGGCGGGCTGACCCACCCCGTGCGCCTGAAGCTCTTCTTCTCCCGCACCGAGGCCCTCAAGGGGTTCGACTCGCTGAGGGCGTACAACAACTATTTCTTCTATATCCGCGATCTCGTCAGGGAGTATGCGTCCCGCTCCCACGGGAAGATCACCCTCGAGATCATCGACCCCAGGCGGGACTCCCGGGAGGAACGGGAAGCCCTGCAGTACGGCCTGAGGCCGATCCCCACGGCGGGGGATGACCGGTTCTTCTTCGGGTTGGTGCTCACCACCGAGTTCGGCCAGGAGAAGGCCATCACCCTGCTTGCGCCGGAGCGGCAGCAACTGGCCGAGTACGACATCACGGAAATGATCTACAGCGCCACGTCCCGGGCGAAAAAGAAAATCGGGATCCTCGCCTCGGTGAACCTCGCAAGCGCGGGTTACCCTGCCGAACTGGCCCGATCGATGGGCCTTGCGGCCGAGACCGTCCCGAAGGGACAACCGGTCCTGGAGCAGCTCAAGTCCCATTACGACGTGACGATGCTGGCAGCGGATGGATCCGCCTTCCAGAAGCTCGACGCCGTCGTGGTCATCCACCCCCGGAACCTCTCCGAGCAGACGCTCGCGGCCCTGGACCGGTATGTGACCGGCGGCGGCAAGCTCGTCGTTTTCCAGGATCCCGCTTTCATGGCGGACCCGCTGGCGGGTGCGGCCGGCAGCGCCTACGCGCCCAGGCAGAACGCCTCGAATCTCAACCGCCTGCTTTCGGCCTGGGGCTGCGAGATGCCGGCGGACCGGATTGCCGCGGACCCGGGAATGGCCGCACTTGGATCGCCGGGGCCGGCCTCGGCAAGGCCGGCAACCCTCCTCACCCTGAAGGGGAATGCCATTCAGCACGCCGACGGTCTCAACGCCGGGGTTACGCGGGTCCGGGTGCTCAACGCGGGAACGCTTCAGATCAAGGCGGTACCCGGGATCACCGCCACACCCCTTCTGCAGGCATCCGACGCGGGCTACCCCGTCCGAACGGACAGCCCGCAGCAAAGGGCTGCCACCGGAAAGGAAGACCTCTTCCTGGGTGTGCGTCTCACGGGAACCTTCCGCAGCGCCCTGGAGGGGTATCCGGCAACCGATGCGCCGAAGGTTGCCGAACCTGCCGGGACAAAGCCCCCGGAAGGCAAAGCCGCCGCGACTGTCGTCGTCTTCTCCGATGTGGACATGCTGACAGGCCCGCTCGCCGCACCGGAGAGTGCCACGGCGCTTGCAGGCGGCAATGCCGACCTGGTTCTTTCCACGATGGAGGGTCTCACGGGCTCCGTGTCGCTTGCCAGCATCAAGGCCCGCGGGAAAGTGATACGGCCCTTCAGCGCCGTCGACCGGATGGAAGACGCCTACGACGAGGCAACGGCGGCGACCGTCGCCTCCCTGCAGACCGAAATCGCCGCAGGCGAAAGGGAATTGAATTCCCTGGCCCGCAAAACGCAGGACGGTGAGGAATCCCTGCTGAAGGAGGAGATCCTTCGCAGCCGCAAGATGACCGAGACGAAGGTCTCGCGCGCCAAGGAGGAACTTGCCGCCATCCAGCACAAAAAAAGGGTCATGGTGGAGGGCCTCTTCACGAAAGGAAAGCTCTTCATCCTGCTGGCAGGACCTCTCGCAGCCCTGCTCATTCCGGCACTGATGCTCACTTCCCGCCTTTTCAGGCGGATCGAACTGCCCAAGAGGAAGCTATGGACACGAGGCATCTGATCATCCTCGCCGCTGTCGCCGTCGTCCTCACCGGGGCCGTCGTCGCCTTCGGGGTGCTGGAGAACCGCCAGGAGGTGACCCTGAAGCAGGGAAGTTACCTGCTCCCGGGGTTCAACCCGGAGAAGGTCTACGGAATCTACGTCAAGCAGGGTGACGAATCGCTCACCTTCAAACGCCTCGACGAGCGTTTCATCCTCACGGGGAAGTACGACTACCCCGTCTCGAACGATCAGATCAACCGGATCGTCAAGGCCATCGCCGACATCCGCTGCGCCGAGAAGGTGACCTCCGACGAGCGCAACCACGCGGCGCTGGGCGTTGTGGGCGAAAAGGGAAGCCTGGTCGTGCGCTTCTTCAACGAATCGGGTCAGAAGATGACGGGGTTGGTCATCGGCAGGGACCGCCCTGGGTTTCCGGGCTTCTACGCCCGCCTGGAGGACGAAAAGCAGGTCTACCTGAGCACGGATGCGCTGCCGCCCGTGAGTACGAACCATGTCGATTACATCCGCCGCGATCTGCCGCCGGGCCGCAAGAGCGATTATGTCCGCATCGCCTGCAAAAACTCAGCGGGGGCCTTTGTCCTCGACCTGCGGGATGGAAAGCCCACCCTCGAGGATGTGCCGAAGAAACAGCGACAGAACGACGGCGCCATCACCGAAGTATTGAAAACCCTGCAGCAGTTCCCCGTCCGGAACATCCACCGCAAGGGCGATCTTGCGGCGCTCAGCTACCCGACACGCCTGGATTTTCAACGAAAGGACGGGACCGTCTATCGAATCGAGCTCGCCGAAAAGGACGGCCGGCATTTCGCCCGCACCGCGGCGGTGATGGATGATGCCGCCGCCTCGCCGAAGGCAGAAGCGGCCGCGGGGGACAAGGGGAAAGAAGCACTTCAACTGGCCCGCGATTCCATGGGCGCCTTCAACCGGGACCACGAGCCCTGGATCTACGAAATCGACGCCGCCTGGGCCCGCGCCGCCCAGAAGAAGCAGGCGGACCTGCTGGAGTAATCCTCGATGCGGATTACTGGAAGTTAAGAAGATCGGAAGTGAGGAAGATCGGAGAAAGATCTTGACCGCTCTTCCGCTCTTCCGCTCTTCCGCTCTTCAGGGCCTCCGGCCCCTCCCCGTGGGAAACGTCAACTCCCCCCCGTAATACCCGATGACGCTCGTGACCGGGGCCAGCGACAGAAGCATCGCGATGTAGATCCAATGGCCGGCGCCTGCTTCGTCCATCACGCCCGGAATCCAGAATCGCCACGCAAACGCCGCTACGGCAATCACGAGAAGGAACCAGGAAAGCCTCTTCTTGATCGTCACAGGCCCCATGGGCTTTGCCATGTAGTTGAGCCACCACGTGAACCAGCCCGTGATCATGGCCGGCGGTGTGAAGAGGATCCCTCCCGCAAGACAATAAAACGCCGTCACCTCGAAGGACGGCTCCTCCGTGATCAGGGTCAGGATGACGAAGAACGTGACCGAGATCATGAAGACGATGGGGAAATGAACGACCATGGGGTGGGGGTGGCGCCGCAGGAAGGGGAACTTCTCGAGGAGCCCGGAGAGCCAGGCCGGCATGGGCCTCTCGCCGGTCGCCTCTTTTTTGAGCATTCCCACCCGCAAGACTTTTTCCAGCACCTCTTTGCCGTGGGGCGCCGCGGCGATGTCCCCCGAGAGATCCCGCCCCGCATGGTGGCGCTTCATGTGGAGGCCGCCCTTCCAGAGCTTGCTTGCGCTCACGTCGTAGACGAATCCGTCGACGGCCACACAGGACGGCTTCGAGTCGCTTCCATCGCACTCGCCAAGCGCCTTCCCGTCGAATTCCTTCAGTTCCGGTTCAGCCACGGGGGATCTCCGAGCGATCAGTTCTGCGCCTTGTCCGGTTGATTGCCTTCCGTCACCTTACCGCGGAAGACGAGATACTGCCAGGCATTGTAGGCAAGCATGACGGGCAGCAGCACGGCGCTCACGATAAAGAGGAACCAAAGCGACCGCACAGGGGCTGCCGCATCGAAGATCGTCAGCGACGGCGGGACAGCCGTGGGGTAGAGGGCTGCGGCAAGCCCGACCACGAGGGTGAGGAAGAGCAGGACGCTCCATTGGAAGGGCTTGTCCTGCTCCGTCTTCTTGAGGCTGCGCAGCAGCATGGCAAACTCGAAGAGAAAGATGGGCAGGGTAAAGTAGATGTAATGGCCCTGCCTGAGCGAGAGAAGGGAATAGCGGCCTTCGTAGTGCTGCAGGGACATCCAGAGCAGGATCAGGGAAAGCCCGACCAGGACGATCCATGCAGCCATGACGGCTGCCTGGATCGCGCGCTCCCGGAGCGGCCCTTCCGTCTTCATGGCCAGATAGGTCGTGCCCAGAAGGACAAATCCCGCGGCCCCGCCTGCGGCAACCAACGCCGAAAAGGGATTGAGCCAGTCCGTGTACCCCCCCGCGAAGAGGCCGTTTACGACGGGCATGCCGCTCAACAGCCCCCCCAGGATGAATCCCTGGGCGATCGTGGCGACAAGACTCCCCAGCCCGAAGGCGAGGCCCCAGCGCCCGCGGTTGGGCGATTCGTCGTAGAACTCGATGGCGACACCCCGAAAGGCAAGCCCCGCGAGCATGAGCATGACGGGGATGTAGAGGGCCGACATGGCCACCCCGTAGACGACGGGAAAGGTACCGAAGAGCACGCCCCCCAGGATCACGAGCCACGTCTGGCTTGCGTGCCAGGTGGAGGCGATGCTGTGGATCATGACGCCCCGATCCTCTTCGCGGCGGGCTGTCAGCGAAAAGATGCCCAGCCCCAGGTTGTAGCCGTCGGTGACCATGTAGAGAAAGAGGAGCATTCCCAGAATCAGGAAGAATACGTCGGGCAGATAGGTCTGCAGGGTTTCCATGGGCATCCTCCTCTCAATCCGCTTCCGTCTTCGCCTGCGGCGGCGCCATCGTCGCGGCATCGGGCCCGTGAGCCAGCACCCTTCCCGCCAGGGCGAGGAATGCCGCCGCAAGCAGGCCGGCAATCACGAGGTAGCCGGCAAGCGATACCGCAACCACACCCGGCGGGAGCGCCGTGGCCGATTCGCTTGTTTTCACAAGGTTGTAGACAATCCAGGGCTGGCGGCCCACCTCGCGGGTGACCCAGCCTCCTTCCACGGCCGCCCAGGCCAGGGGACCCGCCGCCATCCAGGCCCAAAGAAGCCACTTCTCCCCGGGGAGCCGTTCGGCCGTGAGGGCCCCTTTCCTCCACCGCCACAGCGTCCAGAGCGCAAGACCCAGAAAGGCAAAGCCGGCAATGACCATGACGCGGAAGGTGTAGAAGGTGATCAGAACGGGCGGGTGCACGTCCTTCGGGAATTCCTTGAGCCCCTTCACCTCGCCCGTCGGCGAGCGGGTGAGGAGCAGGCTCAACACGTAAGGGACCTCCAGGGCCCAGTCATTTTTCTGGTTCGCCTCGTCGGGCCAGCCCGCGATGATCCAGGCCGCCCCCTCGCCCGGGGGGTTCGTGTCCCAGTGGGCCTCCATGGCGGCAAGCTTCGTGGGCTGCAGGTTCGCCACCTCACGGCCGTTCTCGTCGCCGACCCAGACCTGCAGGGGGGCGATCACGATGGCGGCAATCAGGGCCACCTTGAAGGAACGGGTGAAGAACTCCACGTGGCGGCGCCGCAGCACGTACCAGGCGCTGATCCCGCCGATGATGAAGAGGCTCGTCTCGAGGCAGGCGACGTACATGTGGGCCGTGCTGAGCACCATGTCAGGGTTGAAGATGGCCTCGCGGTAGCTCGTGAGCACGAGACGGCCATCCTGGAGGATCACACCGGCCGGGGCCTGCATCCAGGAGTTGGCCACCATGATCCAGAAGACCGAAAGCGACGAGCCCACGACGACCATGCAGGTGGCGAAAAAGTGGAGCTTCGGCGGCACCCGGTTCCACCCGAAGATCATGATGCCCAAAAAGCCTGCCTCGAGCATGAAGGCGGACAGGGTCTCCGTGCCCAGGATCTCGCCGAAGAAAGTGCTCGTCGCCGCGAAAGGCGCCCAGTTGTTGCCGAAGGAAAACTCCAGGGGAAGTCCCGTGACGACACCGATCCCGAAGTTCAGCAGTAAAAGCCGGCTCCAGAAACGCGCATGGCCGTAATAGACGGGGTCTTTCGTCTTGAGCCACAGGCCTTCCATCGCGGCAATGAAGAGGGCAAGCCCGATGGTGATGACCGAGAAGGAGATGTGCACCATGGCCATGGCGGCAAACTGGAGGCGGGAAAGCATCACGGAATCCAGGAACGTATCCATCAACCCTCACCCCTCATGAAAACCCCGGCCTGAAACCGGGGGTGGTATAAATCGAGAAGGTAAGAAGGTGGGAAGGTGAGAAGGTTGGATGTGCCAGCCATTTTTGACATTACCCAACTTTCTTACCCTCTCACCCTCTTATCTTCTCACCTTCTTCTGTTGGGTCACTCGGTCCGGGTCACGAGAAGTGTCGCCGTGTCGAACCCCTCCACCGACAGAAGCCGGATCTCGTAGAGAGCCCCATCGGGGCACTTGTAATGGACGAACTCGCCGAGGTTGAGCCGCTCCATCTCGAGATTTTCAGCCCCCACGGCCCCGATCCGGATGTGGGCAAAGCTGTGGGCCACGCTCACGATACTGACAAAGAGGGCCCCCTGGGCGACGACTGCCGTGGAGTATTGCTTGACCGTGATCGTTTCACTCGGGTACGTCATGTTGAATTCTCCGCTGTCCCCGTTGAGTCGATATCCTTCGAGCGCAGAAAAAGAAGAGGGCTCTGGCCCCTGTCAAATCTTTGGCCTGCCTGTTATTTCAGGCATCGGGATGGCAGGCATCGTCATTTTAGCAAATCATCGCCTGAATACCAGTTTTTTTTGTTGAAGGCCGCCGCGATGCTTCATAAAAGACGAAATGAATCAACCGGTTAAAAATGGCTGATAAAAACTTGGCGCGGTCTATTGCTTTTCCCCCGGGGGGCATTATATTAAATGCAAAAGTGATAAACCGGTTTCGGTATCGCTCTTCATTATGCGCCTCGATCTCGACCTCTCGCTTGGACCGACAGATTCTCGCCCCAGCCCTACCGAAGCCAGCAGGCATCCAGCCTCCCCCCTCCTTGGCTGTTTGCTTACTCGGGGGCCTTTTCCTCCTCCTTTGGCCCCCTGAACGACGGTAGGGCCGGGCCAAAAACAGCCCGCCCGCAGACCGCTGGCAAAATGGGCACAAAAAAGCAGGGCCATTCGCCCTGCTTTTTTTATGGACGGGATGAGAACGTGGGGTTAATTCATGGCCTCACGGAAAGGGGTAATCAAATAACCCTCGTCGAAGCCGATGGCCATCCCGGCCAGCCCCGACCGGATTACGGTCCCGTTGACCTTGATGAGCCCCCGCGTGTTATCGCTGATGGCGCTGACATTGCGCAATGGAAGCAGGATGTCGAGCTTGACTTTCGTCCCCGGTGGAAGGGGTGCTTTGGTCGGGAAATAGGCGCCCCCCGCGCAGATATCTCTCGTCAAAAGTTCCGTGATGGGCACCGTGTCCGCTGAGGACAACACCTCGATTTTGGCCGGGACCTGGAGATCGAAGCGCTCCAGCCTCCTGCGTTCATAAACGAGGTCATAGGAGTCAGCCGTTCGCGTTATCTTCCTCATCGCACCGTTTTCCTTTCCTTTTCCCTGTCAGCCTGGCTTGCAGGAGAAAGAGGTTCGCCTGTCCCGAAAAAAAAGTCGAACTCACAGGGATTTCATTCAGAATTCGTGCCAAATCGCAAAGTAAGGCACAAGGATCGAGGCTCGAGGAACGAGAGAAATTGCATACAATGTCAACGGGTTGAACATCCGAAATAAAAAAAGGACCGGGATGAACATCCCAGTCCTTTTTTTCTCGATTCCGGAACCTCTATGTTTTGATGCTTTTACCTCGTTCCTCGAACCTCGCTCCTGCAGCGTTTATGAGGGCAGTTTGGCGTCGAGGACTTCCCTTACCTTCGCCAGCATGTCCTTGAGCTGGTAGGGCTTGCTCACGAAGCCCACGGGGTGGGGGTTGAAGGCCTCCCGGACCTGTTCCTCCGCCGAGGCGCCCGTCGAGATGATGACCTTGATCTTGGGGTTGATCTTCAGGAGCTCCTGGAAGCACTTCTGCCCGCCCATGCCGGGCATGATGAGATCGAGGATGACGAGGTCGATCCGGTCCTTCTCCTTGCGGTAGATCTCGATGGCCTTCTCGCCCCCGTCGGCCAGGATCGTCTCGTAGCCGTACTGGCGCAGGAGGTCCTGGCCGATGTCCAGGACGGTCTTTTCGTCGTCCACGAGCAGGATCTTCTCCTTGCCTCGGGGGGCTTCCATCTGAACCTTCGCCTCGACCTTCTCCGTGCCGTCGCTTTTCAGGACGGGGAAATAGATGCGGAAGGTCGTCCCCCCGCCGGGCCGGCTGTCGACCTGGATGTAGCCGTTGTGGTTCTGGACGATGCCGTAGACGATGGCAAGGCCCAGCCCCGTGCCCTTGCCGGCTTCCTTCGTCGTGTAGAAGGGCTCGAAGATGTGCTGCAAGGTCTCCTTGTCCATCCCGTGGCCCGTGTCCGCCACGGTGAGAAGGATATACTCGCCGGGGGTAGCCCCGAGCATGGACGTCGTGTAGCCCCGGTCGAGGTAGACGTTTTCCGTCTGAAAGGTGAGGGTGCCGCCGTCGGCCATGGCGTCGCGGGCATTCACGCCCAGGTTCATGAGGATCTGCTCGAGCTGGGCCGAGTCGGCGTTGACGACCTTCAGGCTCTCGGAGAGCTTGAGGTCGAATGTGATCATTCTCGGGATCGTGCGCTGGAGGATCTTGCAGACCTGCAGGACCTCGTGATTGAGATCCAGAGGCTTGAGCTTGCTCTCCATCTTGCGGCTGAAGATGAGGAGCTGCTTCGTCAGTTCGCTCGCCTTCAGGGTGGAGCTCTGGATGACCTCGAGCTTGCCGTAGTCGGGGTCGCTGGCATCCTTGCGCATGAGCAGCAGCTGCGTATAGCCCGAGATGGCCTGGAGCAGGTTGTTGAAGTCGTGGGCGATGCCGCCGGCCAGGGTCCCGATGGCTTCCATCTTCTGGGCGTGCAGGAGCTGGTTCTCGAGTCTCTTCTTCTGCTCCTCGGCCTGCTTGCGCTCGCGGATCTCCCGCTGGAGCTCCTCGTTGGTGCGGCTCAACTCCGCCGTCCGGATCTGGACCCGCTCCTCAAGCTCGTCGTGGGCGTGCTGGAGGGCCTCCTCGGCCTCGCGGCGCTGGTTGATGAGGAACTGGGTCATCATGCCGTAGGTGAAGATGAGGACCACCACCAGCAGGCGTGTCCAGAACTGATCCGTCACCATGGAGTCGAAGATCCAGTAAATGAGTGCCATCGCCACGGCGATGATGAGCAGGCCGTTCTGCTCGACCTGGTTCCGGAAGGTCACGTTTCTGCGGAAGTCCATCCTCATGCTGAGTCTGCTTATGCTCATGCCGGCGTCGCGTCCTTTTCCTCTCCCGGGCCTGCTTCCGGGGCGGCCCGAATGACAACCGTCAGGGTCTGAAACCAATCCTTTTGTCCCTTGCGTCTCCCTTTAAGTTCCTTTGCAAGGATTTTGCCGCTTTTCCCCTTTTTATCCATTTATTTAGAGGAGATACGCAACCAAGATCGGAAAATCCGCCCACACTCTGTAGTCTTTTTCCGAAATTTTCAACAAAAATTTAGCATAAACGGGGCGTGATTGGACGTGAAATACGGCGGTTGGCGCCGCACGATGGGCGAAACGGCGGGGTGTCGGCGAAACTTCCTGTCCAGAAAGGCCCGCACCTCCCGTCTGCCCCACCCCCCGGGGTGGTCGAAATCGACGTAAAGCGAAAGATCCCCCTCGGAAAAGGGGTGGACTCGCAGGGAGGCCGCCTCGTCGGAGCCGGCGGGAAGATTGAAGATCGCCAGGTTGAGAAAATCGATTACCCCGGCGTGTCTCGCTACAAACTCCAGGGTACGCTGCGCCGCCGAGGGGCTTTCCGCAGGGGTCCCGAAGAGAAGGTAAGCATACGTACCGATGCCGGCCCCCTTCAGAGCCTTCAGGACCTGCGAGGCCTCGTCGACGCGGATCCCTTTCTCGAGGGCATCGAGGACCCCCTGGTCGCCCGACTCGAGGCCGAGTTTCAGCATGGCACAGCCCGACGCCTTCAGGGCCCTGCAGAAATCCGCATCGGCAAGCCCGGGGGTCACCCGGGTAAAACCATACCAGGGCACCCCGGGAGGATGATCGGCCAGGTGCTCCAGGAGCCGCGGGCTCATCGTGTTGTCGAGAAAGTGGATGAGGGACGGGCGCCCCGCCCCGATGAGCTCTCCCAGGTCCGCCTGGACCTGCTCCTCCGGGACCGGGCGGAAGCATTGCCCCTCGGCCTTCTCCGGGCAGAAGGTGCATCTGCGCCACCAGCAGCCCCGGGAGGCACTGTAGGGGAGGATCGGACCGGGCGCAAGGTAGTCTCCTGAGGCAAGATCGCTGTAGTCGGGACGGTGGATACGCTCCCCGCATGGACCGACCCCGGCAAGCCCCAGGAGGAAGTCCTCCCCCGGGCCGGCGACACAGTGGTCGACAAGCCCCGGGAAGGGATTGCGGCCGCCTGTTGCCTTGAGCCACGACGTCACGAGCCCACCGCCCAGCACGATGACGAGCCGGGGGAAGCGCTCCCGGATGAAGCCGATCATGGCAAAGGCGCAGAGGGCCTGGCTCAGATAGTTCAGGGATACGCCAACAACGGCGTGATTGCTATCGGCGACGAGGTCCTCAATTCTTCGACTGAACCAGGGATGGAAGGGATTGGACTCATACTCGCAGGCAGCCCGGAGAAGGTCTGCGGACTTGAGGGGGGTGTACCGGGGGTCCTGGTAATCGGCCAGGCTGATGGCAACGCCCGCCTGCCGACCCCGCCGCGCAAGGAGGCGGTTTATGTCATTGACGCAGCGGCGGTACCGGTCCATATGGCCGTAAAGCCCCGGGTTTCTCAGCCGGGCAAGATGCTCCGGGAGCCTGCGCCGGGCCCGATTCGTCCAGGTGTCAAATATCTGACTGGCGGGTCCGGCCGCCTCTCCGAGGAGAGCCAACTGGCCTTGCAGGTTCGCATCCAGGACGGTGCACCCGACGCCGTGCTCCCTCAGACAGCCGACCAGCCGCGCAATCCCGCCCGGCGGCTCACAGGCTTTGGCGACGGGGGGGTGGATCAACAATACGTGGGTGATGGGTTGTCTCCTCCTATCGGTGGCATCGTACTCCGAGTCCGCGGTTTCGGTCCCGAAGGCTACAGGCGACAGGTTACAGGCTCTAGCAGAAATATCATCCGGCGTGAGTTCTGTGGCCTGTGGCCTGCAGCCTGTTGCCTATATTAACAAAATATCGTTTGACAAGGTAGAAATCGTGTGCACATTAAAGTGGATGATAATTTCTCCGGAGGCAATTTAAATGTTTGAAATCACACCCAAAGCGGAAGAGATGATGATTGCGTTTTTCAAGGAACGCAACGAGAAAGCCCTCGTCAGGATATTCCTCAACGAGGGTGGCTGAGCGGGGCCCTCCCTGGGCATGGCTCTGGATGAGTCACGCAACGGCGACGAGATTTTCAACCAGAACGGGCTGACCTTCATGATTGAGAAGGCGCTTTTGGAAGACGTGAAACCGATCAAGGTCGATTTCGTTGAAACACCCCGCGGCGCAGGGTACTCCATCGAATCGAATCTCAAGAAAGCGGACGGCTGCGGCAGTTGCGGCGGCAGCTGCGACTGATTGGCACAGCGCCAGACCGGACAGGAGAGAGGGGAGCTTTTGGCTCCCCTTTTTTTATGCTCATAATTCCCCCGCCTCCGTGATCTCCTGCTCAATTGCGTCGATCTTTTCCTGAATGACCGACCATTGCTGATACAGCGCGTCGATGGCCGGCGCGATCTCGCGGTGCTCGGAACCCGCCAAGCGCGCCCGATTCGCGTCCCCGTACGTCCGCGGGTCGGCAAGCATCGATTCCAGCTCCTCCTTGCGCTTCTCCATCTTCCCGATCCGGGAAAGGAGGCCCTCGAGTTCGTCCTTCAGCGGTTTGAGCCTCCGGTAACGCTCCTGGCGGCGCTCGGCTTGCAGGCGCTTGCGTTCCCGCTCGCCCTGATTTATGCTCCTGTTTGCGACGTCAGGGTCTGCGCCTGTTTTTCCGAGCTGTTCCCCGGTTGGTCCCGTGAGCTCTTTTTCGTGCCAGATCCGCAGGTAGTCGTCGACGGAGCCCGGGTAGACCACCAGCCCCCGATCTTTTGCCACAATGACCTTTGTGATGAGACCGGCCAGAAAGTCGCGGTCGTGGGAGACGATGGCGAATGTCCCTTCGAAGGCCCGCAGGGCATCCTTCAACACCTCCTTGGAGCGCAGATCGAGATGGTTCGTCGGCTCGTCGAGGATCAGGAAGTTGGCCGGCACCAGGAGCATCCGCGCCAGCGCCAGCCGGCTCTTCTCTCCGCCGGACAGGACCGACACCCGTTTGAACACGTCGTCTTCGGAAAAGAGAAAATGACCCAGCAGGGTCCTGAGGTTTCCCCCCGTGCCGAAGGCCGCCACCTCCTCGACGCTCTCGAGCACCGTCTTCGCGGGGTTGAGCGCATCGGCCTGGTTCTGGGCATAATAAGAGGCAATGACCTGGTGCCCCTCGGTGCGGCGCCCGCCCTGGATCGGCTCGGTGCCCGCCAGGACCCTGGCCAGTGTCGACTTGCCGGCGCCGTT
>DCVI01000182.1:0-6799 GCA_002327315.1 Syntrophaceae bacterium UBA2192
GGTGGCGCTTCACTACCGATACGCGCGCTGTGCGGGAGTAATTGGGAAGAGGGAAAGGTCTATCCGGTCATGCGGCGGGGCGGCAAGGATAAAGAAGTGCCTGAGTGTCTAAGTGTATGAGTGTTTGAGTGAAGAAAAAGGGATTGGGGAAAATAGACGAAGGTCTGTTCCGTCATGCCGCTGCGCGACGGGAATTGGAAACTGGGAATTGGGTAATTCGGAAGAAAAAGCAGCAAGCAGCAAAATAAGAAATTCCCCTGTGTCCCCCTATACGAAAGTGGGAAAGAATGGGACTACCCCTTTGTTAAAGGGGGAATTGTCCTTCGACAAGCTCAGGATGACAGGCGAGATTGCCACGGCGCGTAGCGCCTCCTAAGAAACAGCTCCTAAGAAACAGTTCTGTCGTTNNGGGAGGGGATAAAGGGGAGGGTGAAGGATTTCAAGACCCCCTCACCCCTGCCCTCTCCCGCGAGGGGAGAGGGAAATTTGGAAAGAGCCCTCTCCCGCGAAGGGGAGAGGGTGTTTCTTCCATCGATAACCCCGTGCCTACCCGGGGTCAGGGGCTCGCAATGACATGCCGCTTCGCGGCGGGAATCGGGATTCGTGCTTCAGGCAATGCCGCTTTGCGGCGGGCTTCAGGACTCGGGCTTCTGGCATCCGGCTTCGGGATCATAGAGAATACGGATACAAGGATAGAGATAGAAGGGGCTTGACGGATATTCGGAATTCTGATAATCTGATTTCAGAATATGCGAGCGGGGGGGCAGAAATGATGAAGACCATGTCGGGGGAAATCAAGGCAAAGGGCCAATTGACCGTCCCCAAGAAAATAAGAGACATGCTGAAACTCGAAGAGGGCCAGGCTGTTACGTTTCTTGCCATAGGCGACTCCGTGATCATCTCGCCGAAGCGGCTCGACCTGGATGAGGCGAGAAGGCAGATCCGCAGAATCGTAAAAGAGTCGGGCCTGACCGAGGAGGCAATTCTCGCGGATCTGAAAAAGGTGAGAGAAGCGCTGTACCGGGAAAAGTATGGCAAAAAGCGAAATTAAGATATTTCTGGACTCCAATGTTATCATCTCCGGACTTATTTCCGATAAGTCGGCTCCCAGACTCATCCTGGATCTATTATGCCACGAACTGCCGTTGATGCAGGCAGCCACGGGTCAATATAATCTCGAAGAAATCGAACGCACCATTAACAGAAAGCTTCCGACCGCCTACCCGGTCTTTCGGGTGGAGCAAAGGGGTCAAATCTTTAACCTTTAAAAAGCTGCACACCGCTGCGCGGGGGAAGAATAGGGGTCAAATCATTATCCTTTAATTTAGTGCTACGCATCGCTTCGCTGATGCTACGCAGCAGTAAATAGCAGCTTTGCTGCAGTAACTGGTAACTGAGTAATTGGGTAATTGGGAAGAGCCGTTTCACAGCGGGCTTCCGGAATCAGGCTTCCGGCTTCGGGACATGCCGCAGGGCGGCAGGGATTAGGGAATCAGGCTTTCGGATTCGGGATATAAAAGACAGGTCCATAGGTTCATGGGTTCAGGGGTCTAGAGGTCCAAGGGTTCAAAAACACAAAAACAGGTTCAAGGCGGGACAGCCGACAGCCAATCGCCAACCGCAGTAGAAATCAACTCCTTGTATTTATAAGCGAATTCTCTTATATTATTCATGAATATGTTTTTTCGCGAGTGAGTTTGAAAGAATCATGAGTATAGATCTCCGAGAGGAACTGTCAAAAAAACGAGACGAAATCATGAAGGTCGCGACGATACACGGCGCCCGCAATATCCGTGTATTCGGGTCTGTCGCCCGTGGTGAGGCTGACGAAAAAAGCGACGTTGACTTCCTCGTGGAGATGGAGCCGGGCCGGAGTCTTTTGGATCTGGGAGGTCTGCTCATGGACCTGCAGGACGTGCTGGGCCGGAATGTTGACGTGGTGACCGAGCGTGGGCTTAATCCTCGGATCCGGGAGCGCGTTTTGAATGAAGCGGTGGCGCTGTGAGAGAACCGAAAGAGAGAATGAAAGATATTCTTGAGGCGATTGACCACATCGAACGCTATTCGTCACAGGGTAGAGCAAGGTTTGAAAATGATGAACTGATCCAAAGCTGGTTCACCAGGCATCTGCAGATCATCGGCGAAGCAGCCAGGTTAATTCCGGAGGAAGTTCGCCAATTGGCTCCTGAAGTACCTTGGACAAAAATGATAGGCATGCGCCACATTCTCGTGCATGACTACTTTCGAATTGATACAGATATTGTTTGGCAGGTTGTATCATACGAACTTCCAAGATTGAAATCCTCTCTTCAAGTCATCCTGAAAAATCTCGAGCAGAAATCTTAGAGTCTGCCCAGGCCGCTTCGCGCAGTTACCAGGTGACTGGTGCGGACGAAGGCCGACGAAAGAGGGCGTCGGGCGTAGGGAATCAGTCGCTGCGCGATGGAAGAATAGGGGTCAAATCTTTAACCTTGAATTAGCAGCCCCGCTGCACGGGAGTAACTGGGAATTCGTCATTGGGTAATTGGAGGCGCTTCGCAACCGCTACGCGGCGGAACCGGGTTACTGGGAATTGGGTATTGGGACAAAGGGCTTCGGGAATCGGGCAATACCACTGCGCGGCAGTAACTGGGAAATTCATGGTATATTTACTTGCTGTCCAGCGAGTTGGCGGTGTACATTTGGTATCAGCCGGTGGCGGTTGATGCAACGCCGTTCAATGCAGACTGATTGAAAGCCATCAAGTGAACATGAAGGAGGCATCACATGGGTACTCTCGTGCGGGCAGACATACTCAATCTGACCCTGGCGGAACGTATACAACTCGTTGAGGACATCTGGGACAGCATTGTCGAATGCCCGGAAGCCGTGTCGTTGTCTGACGCCCAGAAAGCAGAGTTGGACAGGCGACTGGAAGCGTATGACCAGGCTCCAGAGGCCGGCACACCATGGGCTATCGTCCGGGACCGGATCCGGAGCGGCAAATGAATCGCGATTTGGTAGTCCTGCCGGAAGCCGAAGCGGATCTGGCGGATGCTTACGCTTGGTACGAAGAACGCCTGCCGGGTCTCGGTTCAGCATTCCTGTTATCTGTAGAGGCCGTGATCGATTCCATCACTCGCAATCCGCAATTATATTCGCTCGTGCACAAGAACGTGCGGCGTGCCCTTGTGCGGCGATTCCCATACGCTGTATTTTACACCGTTGACGAGTCACATATTGCCGTCCTTGCGATATTTCATGCCAAGCGGCATCCGGCAACATGGAGAGATCGAAGTAAGTAGCAGGACGGTGTTTGAAGAGAAGATGAAGAAGGAATACAACAAGCGGAAGACCATCATATATGTGGAGAAAGGCAAGGACGTGTTGAAATGGCTAAAAGCACAACTATAAAAGCCGTTCAATTCCTGAAGGATCGTCTGAAGGCGGATGGCCTCTCCACGTGGCGAAGGTCATTCTATTCGGCTCACAGGCCAGTGGGCGGGCGAAAGAGACGAGCGACATCGACGTGGTCATCGTTTCGGAAGACTTTCGCGGCCACGATATTTTCAAGCGCGCCGATTTGACGAAAGACGCCGAGATCATGACGATCCGGAAATTCATGGTTCCCTTTGACATCATCACGATGACTCCGGATGAACTGGAGTCCGGCACATCTCTTGTTTGCGATTTTGCCAGGAACGGAATAGCCCTGTAGGGATTGCGGGGGACAAAGGTTTCCCAACGGAATATTTATGAAGAAGGCTAAAACGGACCAATTGCGTTCGGAGTATCTCCGTGAGGACTTCGGTAAAGGGGTCCGCGGTAAGTATTATGAGGCTTATCGAAAGGGTACCAACGTGGTGCTCCTGAGCCCTGACGTCGCCAAGGTGTTCCCCACGGAAAAAGCTGTAAATGAGGCGCTTCGTTCCCTGATACATCTTGCAGAGAAAACGGCCCGTCCATCAAAACGCTCAGCCGGAAGTGCAAGAGGCAGGGCATCGGGCTCCGGGATGTAGAATGGCAGGGAAAATAGTGACAAGAGTGGCAGGAAGATAGTAGCAAAGTGGCAAGGCCCCTTCGCATAGAGTACGAAAACGCAACCTACCACATCACCTGCCGCGGCAATGACCGACGCAATATCTTTTCCTCGGATGACGACCGCTTTGCTTTTCTGGATCTTCTAGACCGCTCTGCCGACATCTACCAGGCCGAGATACTGGCCTACGTCCTGATGAGCAACCATTTTCATCTGATGGTGAAGACGCCGCGGGGAAATCTCCGCGAGTTCATGCGGCACTTCAATATCTCATACACGGCCCGGTTCAACAGACGGCACCATCGCTCGGGCCACCTCTACCAGGGCCGTTACCATTCCTTCCTGATCGATGCTGACAATTATCTGAAGGAAGTCTCGCGGTACATCCATCTGAATCCCATCAAAATCAAACAAGATCGCTCGACGGATGCCGCTGCCCAGGGGAAGGCCTTGCGCTCGTATGCCTGGAGCAGTTACCCCGGCTATCTGTCCTCGCGCGCGAGAAAGCCGTTTCTTCAGGTGACGGACGTACTGGGCTATTTCGGGGGGGATACGGCAAAAGGCAGGCGGGGTTATGCCCGCTATGTCGAGCAGGGGCTCGCTGCCGATCTGGAGAACCCACTGGAGCTTGGCAAGGGACATGGGATCGTCGGTGAACGGGACTTTGTGGATGAAGTACGGCTTCGGTATCTATCCCCTGACGCGGATGCACGGGAGCTTCCGGCGGTGGACAAGATCCGGGGCCGGGTGGAGTCGGAGAGAATCGTGGAGGCCGTTTGCACGGAGCTGAGAGTCGGTCGGGAAGATCTGCTGAAAAGAGGTTCCCGGGGAATCGGCCGCGGGATTCTTATGGAGCTGCTGTACCGGTACGGCGGGCTGAAGCAGCCGGAGATCGGCGCGATGATGGGCATCGACTACAGTGCAGTGAGCATCGCCAGGAAGCGCTTTCAGGAGCTGATGGAAAATGATGGCGACGCGCGAGTACTGATGGAAAGACTGGAGGGAGTTCTCAGGCAGGGGTATCATGAATATAAGTAACTGGGAATTAGTACTTGGGTAATTGGTTATGGTAAAAGAGCCACAAGCCGCAAGGCAATGCCGCGGGGCGGCAGGAAGAGGTGACAAAGAAGCCGACAGCATACAGCCAACAACCGGCAGCAGGCAAAAACAGTGAAGAGCCGCAAGCCAAGGCTGCTTCGCAGCAGTAATTGGGGAATTAGTAATTGGGTATTAGGAACAGGCAAGACAATATAATCTCGAAGAAATCGAACGCACCATTAACAGAAAGCTTCCGACCGCCTACCCGGTCTTTCGCGACTATATGTCCCGATTGAAATTCGAGATCGTTCCTCTGCCCTCATCGGCAGCACTGGAAGATTATCGCGGTGCGATTGCTGACACAGATCTGCCGGTTCTCGTTTCGGATATCCAATGCGGAGCCGACTATCTGGTCACAGGAGACAAAAAGCATTTTGGAGGGCTCAAGGGTAGAAAAAACATACCGCTGAAAATCTGCTCGCCTTCTGAGTTTGTCGAAATCCTGGCCACCGGCTTAAGGGAACTTGAGTGAAAAAGTCTATTCCGTCTCTTCGGTCTGTTCGGTCTATCGAAGAAGGTCTGTCCCGTCCGTCCAGTCTATCCCGTCTATCCGGTCTATCCAGTCGAAAAGAATAAATAAATCGAAAGGCGAGATTGCCGGGCCTACTCGCAAAGACGGGAAAGAGGACGAAGGACGGCACTATTGCAAAGGAACTCCCATGATGTTCGGGCCAAGATCAGCGATTGCGGATGAACTCGTCGATGGTCAGTTCGATGTCGTTCGCTATCTGTCGAAGCAAGATGGGGGATATATCTCTGCCCGCGTGAAAGGGAACTGTTGTGGTACGCCCGTCGGCATGGCGAAACAGCTTGTGGGATCCTCTTTGCCTAACTTCTTTGAAGCCAAGCTTGGCCAGTATCGAAACCACTTCTTTCGGCTTGAGAACCGGGATACTTCCCATAGTCAGGCCACCACGACATTCTGGGTGCCAACGAATTCCGTTGAAAGCTGCGGTTCTCCCTCTTCAAGCAATAATTCTAAAACTTCTTTGAGGTTTTCGTTCAATTCATCGAGGGTCTCGCCCTGGGTATATGCGCCTGGGAAGCCCGGTACATACCCGACAAATAGACCCGTCTCGGTGCACTTTTCAATAACAGCCGTGTAAATGCGCATAGTCTTTGTCCTTTTATGGGTTGAATAACGACCCGCCAGCTACTCATTACCATAGGGCACCTATCAGAATACTGTCAAGCAGGAAAAAGAGGGGGTAATTGGAGGCGCTGCGCGGCGGGAAAGACGGGCTTCAGGACTCGGGCTTCTGGCATCCGGCTTCGGGATCATAGAGAATACGGATACAAGGTTATCGATAGAAGGGGGCTTGACGGATATTCGGAATTCTGATAATCAGATATCAGAATATACGAGCAGAGGGCAGAACCGATGAAGACCATGACGGGTGAGATCAAGGCAAAGGGCCAATTGACCGTCCCCAAGAAAATACGAGACATGCTGAAACTCGAAGAGGGCCAGGCGGTTACGTTTCTTGCCATTGGCGACTCCGTGATCATCTCGCCGAAACGGCTCGACCTGGATGAGGCGAGGAGGCAGATCCGCAGAATCGTAAAAGAGTCGGGCCTGTCCGAGGAGGCAATTCTCTCGGATCTGAAGAAAGAGAGGGAAGCGCTGTACCGGGAAAAGTATGGCAAAAAGAGAAGTTAAGGTATATCTCGACTCCAACGTCA
>DCVI01000182.1:6888-15363 GCA_002327315.1 Syntrophaceae bacterium UBA2192
GATTTCATGTCCCGATTGAAATTTGAGATCATCCCCCTGCCCGCAGGGGAAAAACTGGGAAAATATCGCGGTGTGATAGCGGATGAAGACCTTCCGGTCCTCGTTTCGGCTATCGAGTGCGGTGCGGACTACCTGGTCACTGGCGACAAGAAGCATTTTGGAGGGCTCAAGGGTCGCAAGGACATCCCGCTGAAGATTTGCTCGCCTTCCGAGTTTGTCGAAATCCTGGCCGCTGGCATAAAGGAACTTGAGTAGCGGGCCGCGGGGAAATAGGGGAGAAGATTCGTATAATGATGGGATTCCGGCGTCAGGCTTCGGGACACCAATAGTCTGTCCCGTCCATCCGGTCTATCCCGTCATGGCGCAAGCGGCAGGGAAGGGGTTAAAAACAGGTTCAGGGGTCAAAGGGTTCAGAGGTTCAATAACAAAAGACAGGTTCAGGGGTCAAAGGAAAAACGGGGAAGAAAAGCCGCACGATGAGATTAGCCGACCCGAGATTTACGTTTCATGGGTTGACAAGTAGATTGTCAGGAGTTAGAATACGAAAGAATATATTTGAATAGAGGTGTGGCATGTCAAAGACCGTGACATTGAGACTGGACGACGAGGTCTACGGCCTTTTTCTTGAGGCGGCAAAGGCTGAAAACCGGCCCCTGTCGAACCTGATCGAAACAGCGGCCCTGAGCCGGATCCGGGAGCAGCAGTTCGTCGATGATGCTGAAATGTCTGAGATTTCGGCGAACGAAAACCTGCTGAAACGATTGCAAAAAGGCGCCCGCGAAGCCAAGCTCGGAAAGGGCCGGTTCGTTGACTGATTTCCGGATTTTTGAAACCGAACAGTTTCAAAAAGACTTAAAGCAGATTGCCCGCTCAGGGTTGCCCAAGTTGGTAAGCAAGCTTTACGAGTATGTTTACCCGCAACTCCGCTCAAACCCGGTAACAGGGAGCAACATCAAGCGATTAAAAGGGCCCTACTCGGACATGTGGCGATACCGGATCGGCGCGTGGCGCTTTTTCTATAAAATCGACGAAAAACAGCGGATTGTTTCCATGATCGCCGCCTCCCATCGCAGCAGCGCATATTAGACAAACGCATCCCAGTCTCTGGTCATGCCGCTGCGCGGCGGAAATGGGAACTGGGAATTGGGTAATTGGAAAGAGGGAAGAAGGTCTATTCGGTCAGGTGAGAAGGTCTGTCTAGTGTCCTGTCCCGGAAATACATTATATATATTCTGAGCGGGATTATCATACATTCAAAACAGTCATCGCGAGGAGGCGCAGCCGACGCGGCGATCTACGATTCGGAAATCTCAAGGAAATTACTCTCAACGGAAGATTGCCGCGCGGTGTTTATCCTGAGCCTGTCGAAGGGCTCCTAAGAAACAGTTCTGTCGTTTCCCCTCCCTTGACGGGAGGGGATAAAGGGGAGGGTGAAGGATTTCAAGACCCCCTCACCCCTGCCCTCTCCCGCGAGGGGAGAGGGTGTATCTTCCATCGATAAGCCCGTCCACAGACGGGGGCCGTGGCTCGCAATGACAATTTTTTCGTCTCAGGAAGAAGCCTGCGGGAATCAATTATAAAATAATTTCCGGGACAGGCCACTAGCGGGTATGGGTTCGTTTATCATTTTATTGACACGGTGAGTGGAAGTGGCTACAATGAATGTGAAGTGGTTACCACCGTGGAGGAACGATCATGAAAACTGCCGGCATTAAGGAACTGAAAAATCAATTGAGCCGCTACATCGGCTACGTGAAGAGAGGCGACGATGTGCTGATCACCGAGAGGGGCAAGGTGATTGCGCGAGTCGTCAAAGAAGACTCTCCGCGCACTCTGCTGAGGCAAGCACTGCAGCCTCTACTGCTGAAAGGGCAAATCACCATGCCCCTTCAGGAGATCGACCATGATGTACCCGAACCTATATTGCTGCCGGGAAAATCGATGTCAAAGATCATTCTTGAGGATCGTCGATGATTCTTTATTTAGATACCAGCGCCCTGGTGAAAAAATACGTGAAAGAGCCCGGCTCTTCGAAAGTCATTTCGGCCTGGAAAAAGGCGCTGGGCATCGCGACCTCAGCGGTCACCTGTGCCGAGATTCTGGCGGCCTTTCACCGCAAAACCAGGGAGGAACGCATTGATCCATCCGTAATGGAGGATCTGGTGGCGGCGTTCCTGAAAGACTGGAAGAGTTTTATTATTGTCGAGGTCAATGACAAGCTTAACGAACTCCTTCCGCCGCTTATCGGCCGCCATGCTTTGAGAGGCTTCGATGCCATCCACCTGGCCTCCGCGTCGATCCTGAACTCAGCGGTAACGGATTCTTTTTTGTTTGCCTGCTACGATGAAAGGCTTCTGGCGGCGGCCAGGGCCGAAACCCTGGAGACACTGCCGTAATCCGTGAGAACAAGCCGGAGAGTCTATTCGGCCTGTCCGGTCAGGCCGCTACGCGGCAGTCATTGGGTGATGAGTTGATTGGTTGATGAAGCAGGAAAAGAAATAAAAGCCATACTTTCACATCCGGGATGTCATTCCCGCCTCTATTTAATCGCTTATATTCTATTACTATCCATTGTTGGCTTGTGGCCGTTTAATTTCAGGGAGAAGAACAACGTAGTCATCAAGCCCGCAGGCGGGTTGGAGATCGCCAGGCACGGGACGGCTTATACGGCTTTGCCTGCGGGTAAGCTGCAGGACCTGAAACAGTTTGCGATTCTTGTTGACCTTACGACAACGTCGGATGGGCTGGATTCACTTGGGAAGATTTTCGGCTATCTCATCAGCCAGGAGGCTGAGAATTTCTTCTTGGCACAGTGGAAGGATGGCATGGAGTTTCGTGTCCGCACTGAAAGAAATTCGGGCGGAATGATTTTTGGCGCGGATGGGGTTCTGGAAAAAGAAACGAGAACGACATGCCTGATCATTTATGACGGGCAAAAGATGCACTTTTACAAGAATGGGGCACTCATAAGAAGAGACAATCGCGGCCCTTTGTCTTTCAGTAACTGGGACCGAACGTATCCGCTGGTGATCGGTACGGATGCGACGGGCAGGTCGCAATGGAAGGGACGCCTCTACCATATTGCAGTGTGGGATAAGGCTCTATCACCGGAGGCGGTCGCTGACTACACGAGGCAAGCAATCGAAGGTGGTAGAGGAGCCGACAGCCGACAGTCGACAGTCGACAGCCAGAAGAAAAGAAGCCAACAGCAAACAACCAAGCAAGAAAATCCCCCTGTGTCCCCCTTTGTTAAAGGGGGAGAATCCGATGGGAGGCCGTTGATACACTACGTCTTCAAGACGGAGAATACATACGAACCAACATTCAGGGGTGGGAAGGCGTTAGGGGTGCGGGATCTGGGGAAGGGGGAGGCGGCGGATCTGGTCATTCCGGAGCATTTCACGCCTTATCAAAGGGTGTATTTAGGTTGGGACCCGGATTGGATGAAAAATAGAACGGATTGGCTGGACGCGGTAGTCAACATACTCGGGTTCCTTCCATTCGGACTTCTGCTTGTTTTTTCGCTTTGCAAAACAGTGAGTCAGGGACCACTGAGCCACAAGCCACAAGCCACAAGCCACAAGGCAGGAAAAGGGACCAGGGGCGAGGGAGCAGGGACGAGTGCCGCAATGCGGCAGGACAGCCGACAGCCGACAGACGACAGCCGACGGTCGGCAGTAACAAGACAAGAAAATCCCCCTGTGTCCCCCTTTGCGAAAGGGGGAGGGTTGGAGGGTGGCCCCTTTGCGAAAGGGGGCGGAATAGTTGTAGCGGTGGTTTTGGCTGTGGTGGTGGGGTTTGGGGTGAGCTTGGCCATTGAATTGTTGCAGGCGTATCTGCCGTCGAGGGATTCCAGTTTGAGGGACCTCATCACGAATACGGCAGGCACACTGTTCGGGGCCCTTGCGGCGGTTTGGTATTCGCGAAAACGTGCAACCGCGACAAGTGCCTGAGTGTCTAAGTGTATTAGTGCCTGAGTGAAGAAAAAGGGGAATCGGGATTCCGGTTTCGGGATAAGAAGAAAAGAGAGAAATCGTAGATCGCCTCGCCTCAGAGAATCCACCCTCACCCCGACCCTCTCCCCTCAAGGAAGAGGGAACCTATAAGGTAACTTTCCCCGCAGGGAGAGGAAGATCAGGGAATGGTTTTTCATAGGGAAAGGACCAGGCGCAATCCCTCGTCGATGGACCTGATCAAACGCGAAGACAGGCGGCCGCATTTTTCCGTGAGAAATTCTCGATCCACCGTGATGACCTGGGAGACATTGACGACGGAATCTTTCGGCAATCCGGACTCGGTTGCAGGAAGCAGGACGTTGCCCGGCGCTTCTGCAAGGCGAAGATTGGAGGTTACAACAGCGGCGATGACTGTCCGAATGCGACTCCGGTTGAAAGCGTTCGATTGGACGATCACGACGGGGCGCCGAAAACCGGGTTCCGACGCTACAGGATCAGGCAACTGCGCCCACCAGATATCCCCCCGTTCCATTACCAGTCCTCATGGGGTAGTGATCTGGTCTGCATTTGAGTGAGGCTTGTAGGCATGGAAGAATCTTCCTCCGAATAAACTTCATCCAGGCGTGCGGTCACATGGCGACTTCGATGTTTTGCAAGGAACTCGTTCACTGCGGTGGCATAAAGCTCGCTTCGCGAAACGCCAAGACGCCTCGCAAGAGCATCTGCAGAGCGAAATATTTTGTCGGGGATGGATATGGCTGTTTTCATACTAAGAGTATAACTTCGGTTATACTTGTTGTCAAGAGATTACTGAGCAAGACGTGGGGGAAGGGATGCGGCAAAGCCGCAGTGAAAGAAGATAAAAAGTGGAAGAAGTGATGGAAGGAATGAAATTATTCCCCCTCACCTCAATCCTCTCCCCTCAAGGGCGAGGGAGATCAAGGAAAATGTTTTCCCTTGGAGAGGGAGATCATGGAAGGGGTTTGCTAGAGGCTCGGCTCGCAATGACAGTTCATAGTGAGGAGAACAATTGACGGTATTTGAAAAGATATTGGGTGCGGCGGCAAATGGGAAAATCGACGGCAAGAGGCTGGGGATATTCCTGGCGTTTGTTGCCGTGGCGGGGGTGATGTTCTACGGGCCGTTTCGGGAGGTGATGCGGGTGGCGCTGAGAAGCGACTACTACTCACACATCGTCCTGATCCCGTTTGTGAGCGCCTACCTGCTGTTTGTCAGGCGAAGGGAGATCTTTGCCGATATCGGGTACGCCTTCGTGCCGGGCGCGGCCGTGGCAGGCGTGGGCGTACTGCTCTACGGGATTGCCCGAATGGTGCCCCTGGGCCTCAATAAAAACGATTTCTCGGCCCTTGTCACCCTGGCGGCCCTGTTCTTCGTCGTCGGGGCCTTCGTCCTGCTTTTCGGCCTCCAGGCCTTCCGGGCCGCCCGGTTCGCGCTGCTCTTTTTGCTCTTCATGGTGCCCGTGCCCACGGCCCTTATGGACGGAACGATCCGCTTCCTGCAGGTGGGCACGACGGAATTTGTGGCCCTTCTCTTTGCCATCGCGCCCGTCCCGGTGCTGCGCGAGGGATTCGTTTTCCACCTGCCCAACATCAGCATCGAGGTGGCCCCCCAGTGCAGCGGCATCCGCTCGAGCATGGCGCTGGTGATCACGTCCGTACTGGCCGGGCACATGTTTCTCAAGAAGGGCTGGAATAAGGCCCTGCTCGTTCTGGCCGTGATCCCCGTGACGATGTTCAAGAACGGGATCCGGATCATCACGCTGTCGCTGTTGGCGGTGTATGTGGACACGCGCATCCTGACAAATTCGACGCTGCACACGGATGGGGGAATCTTGTTCTTCGTGCTCGCCTTATTGCTAATGGCTCCGATTCTTTTTGTGCTCAGGAGGGGCGAGCAGCAGAAGTAGTGGCTAGTGCGGGGGAAGAGTTAAAGAAGTGGTGGCTAGTGGCTAGTGGAGGAAAGAGTGAAAAAGTGATTTGTGGCTAGTGTAGTGTCTCGCTATAAACTTTACACGAGAATATTTTTCATGCATATGTATTTACTAGCTAATATCATCATGACGCTGTAAAGCCGTTGCTATAACAGTACACTAGTGATTAAAGAAAAGACAATTAAATAAATGATTAAGAGTTATAAAGATCTGAATGTCTGGCGAAAAGCTGATGAGCTGGCCGGGCTTGTATTTGACATTACAGAAAAATTCCCCAGAACCTATCTTTTCAATCTGACTGATCAGCTTCGCCGATCTGCTTTATCTATACCGACAAATATTGCTGAAGGATGTGCGAGCTTCCATTCAAAAGAGCTATTGCAGTTCTTGAATGTTGCGCGCAGATCGCTCAGTGAAACACTTTATCTCCTCTCTTTCGCACACAAGAGAAGTCTGATCACCCAAGATCAAATGAATCAACTTGATGGCATGATCGAAGATATCGGAAAGATGATCAATGGACTTGCGAACTCTATTCGAAAAAAGAACATTGCGCCGACCAAAGAAACCAAGAAATAGATACATGCCATTCTCCATCTTCACTAGACACTAACCACAAGCCACTAAACACAAATACTCATGAATGTTGGAATCGTCATATCGTACGTTGCGGCGGTGGGGGCGGCGGGGCTGGCGGGCTATGTGCTCGCGCGCGATCTGCGCTCGCCGGTGCACCGCATCTTCGCGGCGGGCATGGTGCTGCTGGCGGCCGACGCCCTGCTGACGGGTCTTGCCTCCGGGGCGGCGCTCGCGAGCGATTTTCTCTTCTGGCAGCAGGTGCGAACCGGGGTGGCGGCGCTCGTGCCCGGCACGTGGCTCCTCTTCAGCCTCTGCTACGCCCGGGCCAACTACCGGAGCATTATTGCGCGCTGGAAGATTCTTCTGATGTTCTTTTTTGTCGGTCCGGCGGTCCTTGCCGTCCTCTTCCGGGAGTCCTTCTTTGCCGCGGGCCCGCTCTCGGACCGCGCAACGTGGGAGTGGTTCCTGCCGCTGGGCGCACCCGGCTACATATTCAACCTCATCCTCATTGCCGGTTCGATCCTGGTGCTCATGAACCTGGAGCGCACCTTCCGCAATACGACGGGACACCTGCGCTGGCAGGTGAAGTTCATGATCGTGGGGGTGGCGGGCCTGTTTGCCGCGCGGATCTACACCGACAGCCTGGCCATCCTCTTCCGGGTCGTCAACACGGACCTCTGTGTCATCAATGCAGGCGCCCTGATCTTTGCCTCCATCCTCATGGGCCGCGCGGCGGCCCGCACGGAGCGGATGGAGCTCGACATCTACATCTCCCACAGCCTGCTGCACAGCTCCTTCACGGTGCTGCTCGTGGGGGTCTACTTCATCGGCGTGGGGCTGCTCGCGTGGCTGGCCCGGAGTTTTGGCGGGGCCTGGAGCCTTCCCCTGACGGCCTTTGTCCTCTTTGCGGCCATGATGGGCCTGGGGGCGCTGCTGCTCTCCGACAAGCTGCGGATCCGGCGCAAGCGGCTGGTGAGCGAGCTGTTCATGCGCCCCTTCTACGACTACCGGGAGGTGTGGTCGAGCTTCACGGAGAAGACGACCTCCGTGGCGAGCATCCGCGAGCTCTCAGAGGCGGTTGTGAAAATGGTGGCCGAGACGCTGGAGGCCCTCTCGGTGAGCCTCTGGGTCGTGGACGAGCAGAAAAACAGCCTTTTCTGGGGCGGCTCGACGGAATTCTCGGAGCGGCGGGCGAAGACCCTGGGGCTATCCGGCGAGGCGGGCACGGCGCTCTTTCTGGCCCTGTACAACCGCGACATGCCCCTGGACCTCGAGGACGGGGCCGACGAGCGGATCTGGGAGCTGGTGCAGAAGCACGGCGATGCCCTCAGGGAGGCGCAGGTGAAGTACGTCGTGCCCGTCAACGGGGCGGGCAGGCTGGTGGCGATCCTCACGGTGGCCCGGCGCATCTCCAACGACCCTCTCTCCCCCGAGGACTACGAGCTTCTCAAGACGATCGCCGACCAGGCCGGGGCGAACATCCTGTCGCTGCGGCTCTCCGAGCGCATCAGCGAGATGAAGGAGATGGAGGCCCTGCAGGTGATGTCGGCCTTCTTCATGCACGATCTGAAAAACCTCGGGGCGAGGCTCTCGCTCGTCTCGCAAAACCTGCCCGTCTATCACGACAACCCGGATTTCCGCACCGACGCCATCCGGACGATCTCCCAGAGCGTCGACAAGGTGAATGCGCTGTGCAGCCGGCTGCTCATGCTCTCCCAGAAGCTGGAGATCCGACCCGCCCAGGCGGACCTCAACGAGCTGGTGCGCGCGACCCTGGCAAGCCTCGACGGCCACTTCCGGGCGCAGGTGACGCCGGAGCTGGGCGAGGTGCCGCCCGTGGCGCTCGACGCCGAGCAGGTCCAGAAGGTGCTCGAGAACCTGCTGCTCAACGCCAACGATGCCGTGGCCGAGGGGGGCCGCATCGGCCTCTCCACCGGATTCCGAGACGGCTGGGCCGAGATCGCCGTGAGCGACGACGGCTGCGGCATG
>DCVI01000050.1 GCA_002327315.1 Syntrophaceae bacterium UBA2192
GGCGCTCCATCATGTCGGAAGCGCTTGTGAGCCAGCCGAGGCGGTTGGCGATCTCCTTCGGGTCGGGTTTCCAGACGGTGTGGTCCTTCGCCCAGATTCGGTCCAGGATGCGGTCCTTGCGAAGCCCGATGAGGGCTTCATCAATCTGCTCGCGGAAGGTGCCTGCCTCGGTGGACTCGGGTTTCCATCCCGCACGGATCTCGTCCCGTTTGGAGCGGATACTTGCCATCAGGGCATCGAAGGAGGTCTCGAAGGCAAGCACCCCCTCGCGCTGCAACTCATCGGTGATTCCGTCCAGGTGAATGCCCAGCTTTTCGATCCCCTCAAAAACCTGCCTGGCCTCCCGCACGCCCCTGCGCAGTGTCGAGGCCGCCTTCCCGTGGTCGAGGAAGGCCTCGAGGGTGGCCGGGGGCAGGGTGTTCACCGTGTCGGGGCCGATGAGCTCGTCCACGTAGAGCGTGTCGGGGTAGTGCGGATTTTTGGTGCCCGTGCTCCCCCAGAGGAGACGCTGCACGCGGGCCCCTTTGCCTGCGAGCTTTTCCCATCGCTTCCAGGAGCAAATCGCCCGGAAGCGGTCGTAGGCCAGCCGCGCGCCGGCGATCGCCGCCTTCCCCTGGAGGTCCTGATTCCCGAGGGCCTGGAGCTTTTTGTCCACCGCCGTGTCGATGCGGCTCACGAAGAAGGAGGCCACGGAGGCGACCTTCCGAAGATTGCCTCCTTTTGCGGCCAGCTCCTCGAGGCCTGCGATATAGGCCCGGACCACGGCCTCGTAGTGGGCAAGCGAGAAGATGAGCGTCACGTTGACGTTGACGCCCGCGGCGATGAGGGCCTCGATGGCCGGAACCCCCTGTGCAGTGGCGGGTACCTTGATCATCGCGTTTGGCCGGTCGAGGGCCTTGAAGAGCATTTTCGCCTCGGCGATGGTCCCCTCGGTGTCACCGGCGAGCTTCGGGTTTGCCTCGAGACTCACATAGCCGTCGGCGCCCCCCGAGGCGTCCCAGACGGGCCGGAAGAGATCGGCGGCCCGCCGGATGTCGTCGAGAACGAGCGCCAGGTAGATCTCGTCATTCGACTTTCCCTCGGCCACGAGCTCCCGGAGGGCCTCGTCGTAATCCGAGCTTCCCGCGATGGCCTTTTCGAAGATGGTGGGGTTGGAGGTGATGCCGGAGACGCCCCGGGCGATGAGGGCCTCCATCTCGCCGGAGGTGATCAGCGAGCGGCGGATGAAATCGAGCCAGACGGACTGGCCGAGCTTGTTTAATTCCTTGATTCTGCTCATGGGGGCCCTCCTTGAGCAAGGCATGCACAAAGGGCGTTAAAGCGTGGAAGGTTCGATTCTATCCGGGACGGAAGTGAGATGCGCAGGGTCCTTCCCGGGGTGTGTGCCAGTAAAGAAAAAGCAGCGTATGATCACGCTGCTTAAATTATACACATTCACCCGGGATTAGACAAGCACACCGACGGCTATCGCCTAAAAATCGGTGGCCCTGTTCCTGCCTGATGCCCAATACCCAATGCCCTGTTCTCTATTCCTTTCCAAGCAGCTTCAGTGCCCTGCCGACGACGTTCTCCACGGTGAAGCCGAACTTTTCCATCAGCACGTCGCCGGGCGCCGAGGCCCCGAAGTGATCCAGGCCGATCACGTCGCCCTCGTCGCCCACCCAGCGCCACCAGCCGAGCGTCGCCCCGGCCTCAATGGCCAGACGCGTTTTCAGATCCGGCGGGATCACAGCGTCGCGGTAGCCCTGTCCCTGCTCCCTGAAGAGCTCCCAGGAGGGCATGGAGACGACGCGGGCGCGCACCTTCCTGGCCGCAAGCTCGTCGGCCGCCCTCAGGGCCAGTGACACCTCGGAGCCCGTGGCGATCAGGACGATGTCCGGGTTGTCGCCCCCGCTGGCAAGCACATAGGCCCCGCGGCTCACCCCTTCGGCGACGGGGTACTTCGAGGTATCGAGGATCGGCAGGTTCTGCCGCGAGAAGACAAAGACCGTGGGATTGCGGCGCTGCAGGGCCACCTTCCAGGCGGCAAGCGTCTCGTTGGCATCGGCCGGCCGCAGGACCGTAAGGTTCGGCACGGCCCGCAGGGCCATGAGCTGTTCGATGGGCTGGTGGGTGGGGCCGTCCTCGCCCACGCCGATGCTGTCATGGGTGAAGATGAACAGGACGTGGAGGTGCGAGATGGCGGCAAGGCGGATCGGCGGCCGCATGTAGTCCGAAAAAACGAAGAAGGTGCCCGTGAAGGGCAGGATCCCGCCGTAGGCCGCAAGCCCGTTGGCAATGGAGCCCATGGCATGCTCGCGGACCCCGAAGTGGATGTTGCGGCCCCCGTAGCCCCACTCGCCGCCGACGGCACCCTGCACGCCGGCCGGCTTTTCCCCGGGTTTCTGGAAGTCGCCCATGCCCTTGAGCCAGGCGAAGACGGAGTTGTTGAGGTCGGCCGTGCCGCCGATCAGCTCGGGGATGTTCTTCCCGAGGACCTGCAAAATCTCTTCGGAGGCCTTGCGCGTGGCAATCGCCTTTCCCGCCGGGTACTCGGCAAGTCCCTTGTCCCAGCCTTCCGGCAGCAGATCGGCCTTGCGCCGTTTGAACTCGTCGGCCATTTCCGGGAAGGCCTTTTCGTACTGGCCAAGCAGGCCGGACCACCGGCCTTCGAGTTGCTTTCCCCTCGATGGGGCTTCGCGGAAAACCTTCAGTGCCTCTTCGGGTACGTTGAACACCGGCTCCAGCGGCCAGCCCAGATTCTTTTTCGTCTCCTCGGTCTCCCTGGGCCCCAGCGGGGCCCCGTGGGCTTCGAAGCTTCCCTGCTTGTGGGGCGAGCCGAATCCGATGATCGTCCGCACGCAGATCAGCGATGGCCTGCCGGTCTCCGTCTTGGCGGCCTCGATGGCCGCATCGATGGCGTCGATGTCGTTGCCGTCCTCGATCGTCTGGACGTGCCAGCCGTAGGCCCCGTAATGCTTTGCCTGGTCCTCGGTGAAGGAGAGGTCTGTTGTGCCGGCGAGCGATATCCGGTTGTCGTCGTGCAGGACGATGAGCTTGCCCAGGCCCAGATGGCCGGCAAGTGCGCAGGCTTCGTTTGCAACCCCTTCCATCAGGTCGCCGTCGCTGGCGAGAACATACGTATAGTGATCGACGAGGGGAAACCCTTCCCGGTTGAAACGGGCCGCCATGTGGGCCTCGCCGATGGCAAGCCCCACGGCATTCGAGATCCCCTGCCCCAGGGGGCCCGTGGTGACTTCGACCCCGTCATGCCCCCGCTCGGGGTGCCCGGGCGTGAGGCTGTCCCACTGGCGGAACTTTTTGATCTCGGCAAGCGGCAGTTCATAGCCCGACAGGTGCAGCAGCGCGTAGAGGAGCATGGAGCCGTGCCCGGCGGACAGGACAAAGCGGTCGCGGTTGGGCCAACGGGGGTTTGCCGGGGTGAAGCGCAGGTGCCGCGTCCACAGGACGTAGGCAATCGGGGCCGCGCCCAGCGGCAGGCCCGGGTGGCCCGATTTCGCCTTCTCGATGGCGTCGACGGCAAGCATGCGGATGGTGTTGATGCAAAGGGTGTCGGTTTGACTCATCTTGATGATCTGCTCCTCGTTTGTGCTTTGGGTCTGAGCCCCTGTGCGGCCGCTCCCAGGAGGGCCGTTTTCGGATTGGTGATGACGCGGACGGGCATCGCTGCGACAAGGTCACGCATTCGTCCCTTGCGCAGAAATGCCTCCATGAAAAGCGCATTTTCCAGAAATGGGAGAATCCGCGGCGGTATCCCTCCCCCGAGGTAGATTCCTCCCGTGGCCAGGATCTTGAGGGCCATGTTGCCCGCCTCGGCCCCCAGGATGGAGGCGAAAAGGCCAAGCGTCCTGACACAGATATCACAGGGAGTTTCCCGGTCAAGCGCTTTTTCGACGATCACCGGGACGGGGTCGGCCTCGCGGCTCAGCCTCTGGGCGAGCCAGGCCGGTTCGGCGGCAACTCCGCTTTTCTTCAGGAAATTGTAGATGTTTACGATCCCGATTCCCGAGCAGACCCGCTCATAGCTCGCATGGCCGTGGAGGCCGCGCAGATATGCCAGCAGATCATTCTCGAGCTCCGTTGCCGGCGCAAAGTCGGCGTGTCCCCCCTCGGAGGGATAGGCCCGGTACTGCTTCCCGTCCCAGGCGAGCCAGGCCTCGCCCAGGCCCGTCCCGGGGGCGATCACGGCCTTGATGCCGTGGCGCACGGGCATCCCTTCCCGAAGGGTGATGACATCCTCCCTGCGAAGAAAGGGGACAAAGGAGGCGATGGCCTCCACATCGTTGATGACCCTCACGGACTTCATCTGCAGGGCCTTACGCAGTCGGGCTTCTTCGATCACCCAGGGGAGGTTCGTGACCCGGGCCTTCCCGTTGAGCACGGGCCCGGCAACGCCGAAGACGGCCTTCGTCGCGCGCCGCCCCGCCTCTTCCAGAAAACGGGTGACGGCGCCCTCGAGGCTGTCGTGATCGGTGCTGGGGAAGACGGCCTCTGCCAGGGGCCTGCGGAGCCCGCGTTCTTTCGAGAAGAGGCCGAAGTGGAGCTTGGTGCCCCCGATGTCGCCTGCTAGAAGCATGATTTCTTTACTTTCAAAAGCTGTCGAATGTTGACTCTTCTTTTCCCGTTTTTATGTTCACTAGCCACTAGCCACTAGCCACTGATCACTGATCACTGGCCACGCTCTTTCTCCTTCAGCTTCCCCCCTGCGAACCGCACGGCCAGGATCACAAAGGCCAGGGCGGCAACGAACACCCCGACGATGAGCCAGGGGACCTCTCCTGTTGTGGCCGCTCTGACGATGGCGTCGGTACCCACCAGGTAGACGATGGTTCCCGGGAGCATGCAGAGCCAGGACCAGAAGGCGTAGGTCAGAAAGGGGATCCGGGTGAGCCCGAAGCCGTAGTTCAGCAGGTTGAAGGGAAACAGGGGCACCAGGCGCGTGATGGCGACGATGATGGCCCCGTGCTTCCCCGTCAAGGCGTCGAGGCGCTGGAACTTTTCGTTTCCCGAGAGGCGGCGGTAGATGGCATCCCGGGCGAGATAGCGGGCGATCAGGAAGGCGAGGCTCGCGCCCAGGGTGGAGCCGATGCTCACCAGGATCACGCCCTTGAGGGCCCCGAAGATGGCGGCCCCCGCAATCGAGATGGGCAGACCCGGAACGGCCGCCGCGACGGCGACGATGTAAAGGCCCACATAGGCGACCATCCCCAGGTTGCCCATGCCCGCTATCCAGTCGCGAAGCTCCTGGAGCCTTTCACCCAGTCCGAAGAGGCGGGCAAGGGCAATCAGCGAAAGAACGACTGCCGCAAAGAGGGCCAGCTTCCAGAGGTCCTTCCTTTTCGCCCCGGCAGTGACCGTCATTTTTTCCATAAAGGCCCTTTCAGTGGTTCTTGTAGAAGAGCACCAGTCGCTCCGGCGACATCCCCAGCAGGTAGAGGGTGATAATCGTCCAGTTTCTCAGGGTGCAGTAGACGATGCCTTCTTTCTCGTGGCGGCGCGCCGATGTTACCACGACCTCGGGCAGAATGGAAATGCGGTCACCGCGATCCTTGATGCGGCGCATGATCTCCACGTCCTCCATCAGGGGGATGTCCGCAAACCCGCAAAGCTTTTCGAAATAGTCCCTCCGGAAGAACTGTGCCTGGTCGCCGTAGGGGATCCGTGTGAGGCGCGATCTCAGGCAGGCCACCCGCGCAATCAGCCGCATCGACGGCCGCTCCGAGCTGTAGCGCAGGTCGAAGGCCCCGGCCACGCAATCGCCCTCCGAAAGAGTGTCTTCGATGCGCCGGAAGGCCCCCGGCGGAAGGAGGGTGTCGGCGTGGAGGAATAGAAGATAAGCCCCCCCTGCCGCTGCCGCCCCCGCGTTCATCTGCCGGGCCCTGCCCGCCGGGGCGGTAAGAATGGTAACGCCCTCGCGGGAAATGGCCTTGATCGATTCCCCGTCGGGGCTCCCGTCGACGACGATCACCTCGACGGGCTCGCCGTCGGCGATCTGAAAGAGATGATCGATGAGCGAATCGAGTTGACGGGCTTCACCCAGGACGGGAACGATGACGGAGACGGCCGGTGCCATCGCCTGGCTCATCCGGGCCCCATGAACCGCTTGCGGATTTCCTCCATCCGTTTGCGGTTTACGTTGAAATCATAGGACCCCGTGCGCGCCGCGGAGCGGAAGTGGATGAGCTTTGCGCCGTCGTCAAAGAGGAACTCCACGTCGTCGACGAACTCAAAGAAGGCGGATCGGAATTCGACGTGGATGTAATCCGGATCGGCTTTTACGAGGGTTGACTGCGTCATGTTCCGGATGATCCCCAGGAGCTTTTCCCGGGCCTCCTCCTGTGTGGCGTCGTAGCGGATGGGTTCGATCCGGTGCTGCTCCACCGGGTCCTGGGTACAGACGCAGTTGCGCTTGTCCGGGCAGGGCCGGAGCTTGCCGTCCGCCGTCAGGCCGGTCGTTCCCGCAACCGTTTCCCGGCAGCCTGCCAGTGTCATCAGGGCGATCATAAGGAAGGGGAGAATCCGGAGTTTCATCGAGCACCCCTCGCGATGGGTGTCATGCGAGAACCACGATACCATCAATGCCATGGATTTTCAACGTGGCTATCCAGGGCAAAAGTCGGGGCGGTCCCATGCGGGGCTTAAAAAGATTGACAGGCGGTCCGAATTGATTTATTTGGCCAGCAAAATAATCTCTCGGGAGGCTGTTTATGGGGCAGGTCCGTTTCGGCAACGTCATCGTCGTTCCGGGTCACGATGGCGGCCGGTTTCCCTTCTGCAATTCCCTCCTGATCGATGACGGCACCAGGGTCATCGTCGATCCGGGCGCCGGGCAGGAGCCGCTCACGCGGATACGGGAGCAAGCGGCGATCGATGTGGTCTTCAATACGCATTTCCATTTTGACCACATTATCTGGAACTATCTTTTCGACCGCTCCAGGGTTTATCTCAACGACATCGAAGCCGGCTGCTACCGCGACCGCGGCGAGATCCCCCTGCGCCTTGGGATGGCGGAGTTCTACGGTGAGCCGTGGACCGGAGGGTGGCTGGAGAGGATTGCCAGGCCCGACACCCCCCAGAGCCTCTACACGCCCGAGAACCGTCACGAGTGGTGGCTCTCGACGGCAAGGCTGGGCGGCACCTACCGGTGGGGAGACGTCATGGATTTCGGCTCCACGAAGATGGAAATCATCGGGACGCCGGGCCACTCCGCCGGATTCTGCTGCCTCTATTTCCCCGCTGAGAAGGTGGTCTACACCGGCGATATCGATATTACACCGTTCGGTCCCTGGTATTTCGGGGCCGACGGCGACATCGACCTCTTCATCGAGTCGGCACGGAAAATCGCCCGTCTCGACGCCGATGTCTATGTGACGGGCCACGAGGCAGGGATCGTCGGCGGCGAGGAGTTCCGGCGGCGATTGGGGATGTTTCTCGAGACGATCGACAGGCGGGACGAGAGGATTCTGGGCGCTCTCTCGGAGCCGCGGACCTATGACGATCTGTGTTCCATGGGGCTGATTTATGGGCGGAAGTTCCTCGTCGACGACTGGCTGCGGGCGTGGGATGCCCTGGCGGTCAAGAAGCATTTACAGCGCCTGATCGCCAGGGGGGCTGTCACCTGCCGCGACGGCGTTTTTCTCCTCATCCATTCCCCTACGGATTGCTAAGGCATTTGGCAAAGGGAAATTCATCCGCCCCCTGATTGAGGGAATGCGGGACAAGGTGCACCATGCAAAAAGTACCGATGAACGTGCAGCGTCTGCTGCGGCAAACGATTCCAGGAAGCATAACTTCCCTGAAACATCGATACGGAATGACATGGAGGACCCCATGAAAAGCGACTCGAAAAAAGCGGAACTGAAGAGCTTCGGCAAACCCGATGAGGTGAGGACGTTTCCCAAGGGGAAAGTGGAGTTGGTCAAGATCGGAGGGGCCATGGTAGGCCGGGCGACCTTCGAGCCGGGTTGGAAGTGGTCCACCTCCGTGAAGCCCCTGGCGAAAACAAAGAGCTGCGAAGCCCCGCACTTCCAGTATCAATTGTCCGGGACCCTGCACATCGTCATGGACGACGGGACTGAGTT
>DCVI01000029.1 GCA_002327315.1 Syntrophaceae bacterium UBA2192
GCGGCCAGGTAATCCCCGCAGCCCGCAAGGACAATTTTTCTCAGGGCTCGCGACAGCTCCCGGGGCCTCGGGATGCGTCTCCATCCGAGATCCCCGTGATCCTCTTCACGCAGGATGAAGAGCGCCTCGTCTGCGCCCCCTTCCCTGATCTGTCGGGCCAGGGCGCCGATGCCGCTATCGGCACCGAAGCGGTAGTTGTGCCTCAGTTCGACGATGCAGTCGCCGACGGGGGATCGGCACTCTCCCTGCGGCATAAGCGGGACGATCTGGCCGCTTGCGGCTGCGATCGTCTCCCCGAAAGGTCTTGAATACTGCGGCGTGCGATCGGGGCCGCAGATATCGCCCAGAACGGCGCCCGCCTCGACCGAGGCCAGTTGATCCCGGTCGCCGAGAAGGATGAGCCGGGCAGCCGCAGGCAGGACCCTCACCAGGCCATACAGGAGCTGCAGGGAGACCATGGAGGCCTCGTCGACGACGACGGCATCATGGGGCAGCATCTCCTCTTCGCCCGGCGTAAAGGAGGAGGAGCGCGGACGGCGCCCCAACAGGCGATGCAGGGTGGAGGCTTCCATGCCGGCGAGTTTTTGCCGGATGCCGTCTTCGCAGGCAAGCCTCCCGGCTGCCTCCCGGATGGCTTCCTGCAAGCGGGCGGCAGCCTTGCCCGTCGGGGCGGCAAGGGCGATCCGGATCGATTGAGACTTCGACTGTTCCAGGAGGAGGGCAAGGATCCCTGCCACCGTCGTCGTCTTCCCCGTGCCGGGGCCTCCCGTGATCACACAGAGGCGTTTCAGGACGGCCGCGGCCGCCGCGACCCGCTGCCAGTCCGCCTCCCCGTTGCCGCCCGAAAAGAGCCTTCCAACCCCTTCCCGCAGCCGCGCAATGTCGACTCCGGGGGCCGGGATCTGCGATCGCTCCCGAAGGAAACGGACGAGACTCTGCTCGGCATCCCAGTGACGATGGAGATAGAGGCGGGTCCCGTCGAGAACGAGCGGCCGCCAATCGCCGGGGGCGCCGACAACGGTGCTTTTGCGCAGCGATCGCACCCACGGCTCGAGTTCGGGGCAGCGAATTGCCGCCTCACCAGCGGAAATCGAGCGGCCTGCAAGCCGGGCCAGATCGAGGCAGATGTTCCCCTCGGCCGAGGCGCGACTCACAAGGGCGGCGGCAAGCGTGAGCGCCCCGTCCGCCGAACCGGTCAGGCGCGCCATCAGGCGTGCAAATCCCCTGTCGAGATCGGAAATTGCGCCTGCCGCATGGAAGCTGTCAACGAGTTGAGCGCTCATAACTCACAATCCTTGCCATGCCTTGCCACGAGACCCTCCGAGAGGGCCTCGATGAGTCCGCGCGCGGGCCGGTCGCGGAAAATGCCATAATCGGGACCCTTTGCGGGCTCCACTCCGCGAAGGAAAACGTAGAAGGCCCCTCCGAAGTGCCTGTCGTAATCATAGTCCTTCACCCGGCTCTTCAGGTACTCGTGCAGCGCCACGGCGTAGAGGTGGTACTGGAGCGCGTAGAGGCCGTCCCCCATCGCAGCCGCCAGGGCCTCCGGGCCGTAGTCCTCGGGGCGGCTTCCCAGGTAATTCGATTTCCAGTCGATGAGATAGAACCGATCGCCGTACTCGAACACGAGGTCGATGTAGCCTCTCATGAAGCCCTCGACAGGGCGAAAACGGAGCGAGCCGATCCGCTGCGGGAGCTCGCCCGCGATGCATCCCGCACCGGAGAAGAGCGCCCGGAGCTTCTCCGGGGTCAGGGCCTTGAGGGGGAAGTAAAAAGAAAGCTCGCGCAGGCATCTCTGCCGCCCGAGGCCCGAAAGCCTGACGCCGCTGCCGCGATCGAGGGGCGCCTCCAGCACGCGGCCGATCATGTCGCACAGGGTGTCGCACCAGCTCTGCTCATAGCCGTACTCCGCAAGCGCCGCGCCCACGACCTGCGCGACGGCGCCCCGTTCGGCGCAGGCGAAATCGAGGCGCTCGAAAATGGCGTGGAGGCACTTCCCTGCCCTCGGCCCGCGGGGAAAGGCAAAGATGTCTGACGGTATTTCCGGTTCCCCCGCCGCCCGGCCGGATGTCCGTTCGTCGTGGTCGGGCAGCTCCGTGAGACCATCGCCCGCCGCGGCTCCCCGGTGCGCCTCCCCGACGAGGGAGGAGAAGCTTGCGATCTCGAAGGCGCGCCCCACCTCCCGGCGGAAGTCCCGCGCCTCGAGAGGACCCGTCTCCCCGGCATAGGGTTCGATCAAGGGGCCCGGCCCCTCGGGAAGCAGGCTGCACTCGACGGCCCCGGCCGAGGCCGAGGCGATTTCCACCAGGTCCCGCCGCAGGCTCTCTTCGTCCATCGCAGAGACCTGGGCTGCCGTTTCGTCGACAACGGATTCCAGGTTACCCTGGGGCGGGTGGAGGATGTAGGCAACGGATGAGGTCTCCGCCTTGTTGATGGGACCCCAGACGAGATAGCAGCGGTTTTTCGCCCGCGTGACGGACACGTAGAGCAGGCGGACATTCTCGGCGAGCTGCTCGCGCTCCGCCGCCCGGAGGGCTTCCTCCCCGACGGTCTCCAGGGCCACGTTGAGCCGCCAGCCGTCCGTCTCGTCGTGAAAGCTGTAGACATCCCTGCCCGCGCGGGAGGGCCCCCAGTTGAAGGGGCAGAAGACGACGGGGTATTCGAGCCCCTTGCTCTTGTGGATTGTAACGACCTTCACGGCGTCGGCATCGCTTTCGAGCCGAAGCTGATGCTCCTCCCGCCTCGGGGTCTCATCGTCCCGGTTGGATGCCAGCCACTGGATGAGCCCGCCCATGCCGGAGCGACGGCGCATCTCCTCGCCGTGGAGCACCTCGGCAAGGTGCAGGACGTTGGTGAGGCGGCGCTCGCCGCCGGGAAGCGACAGGAGCCGCGGCCGCACCCGCTCGGCCAGCATGAGCTCCCGGAACATGCGGACAAACCCGTGGCGCTCCCACGTTTCCCGCCAGTCGTGGAAACGCCGGAGCCGCTCTTCCCAGGCCCGGGCATCCCCCATGAGCCCGTCGATCGCGGCGCCGTCAAGGCCCAGAAGGTCGGTGACGAGGGCCGTCCGCACGGCCGTCTCATCGTTGGGCTGCGCGACGCCCCGCAGCAGGAGCTCCATCTGCCGCGCCTCCTGGGTGTCGAAGAGATTCCCCGTCGTGTAGACGACGCTGTGGACGCCGAGATCCGTGAGGGCCTCCTGCGTGAGCAGGGCCTCGCGGTTCGTCCGGACCAGCACGGCCACGTCCGCCTCCCGGAGCAAGGCGTCGCCGATGAGGGCCTCGCCGCGCCGCCCCGCCTCGACGAGCCGGGCGATCTCGGCGGCCACGGCGCGACGGATCCGCTCGCGGGCCTCCATGGCGCCGACTCTGCCGCCGCCCCCGTCGAGGGCCCACAGACGGAAGGGCGCCTCGCGCCGCCCGCCAACCGTCAGCATGGGGGCCTCGCGCCCGGCAGCCTGCGCCTCCTCGAAGGGCACGGCCTCGTAGAGGAAGGGGTGCCTTGGGCGGGAAAAGAGGGTGTTGACGGCGCGGATCAGCCCCGGCTCCGAGCGCCAGTTCTCGGCCAGCGTGTAGCGCCTGTCCACGGAAGAGGCGGCCCGGATGTAGGCGAAAAGATCGGCCCCCCGGAAGCTGTAGATGGCCTGTTTCGGGTCGCCGATCAGAAACAGCGTCGTCCCCCCCTGCCCGAAGACGGACTCGAAGATGGCGAACTGCACGGGGTCCGTGTCTTGGAACTCGTCGATGAGGGCCGCCCGGTATTTTTTCCGGATGGCCCCCGAGAGGGCTCCGCCCCCCTCGGAGACGAGCGCCTTCCGGAGATCGGCCAGCAAATCGTCGTAGGACCGGAGGTTGCGCCGCCGCTTTCGCGAGGCGAGCTCCTGCCGGACATACCGGAACAGCTCGCAGCGCAGGAAACGGATCTGCCCGTCCATCTCGGCGGCAAGCGCCTGCGCCGCCGCTTCGAAATCCCGGAAGCGATCGAAGAACCGGTGCGTCGGGGAAACGTGGCCCTTCTTCGCGGCCTTGGCCAGGGCCCCGGGGCTAAATTTGAGCAGTTCCTTCGACAGGGGAAGCGCCGCCCAGGGGCGCGCGATAAAGGCGTCCATGGCCGAAAGGAGCCGCTCCGGGCTGCCGTACTGTCTTTTGTTCAGGCCCTCGTCGCGCAGTGCGGCCTCGACACCGGTGCGGCTCTTCGGCCAGGACTTCCGCAGGCCGGCAACGGCGGCCCGCAACGCCTCGAGGCCGGTCAAGGCGGCCGGGGGCGTCTCGGGAACGATCCTGGAGTCGGGCCTCAGCGGCGCCGCGCGAAGCAGTTCGAGAAACGAGGCCGGGCCCCTGCATCGGCCGCGGGCGTAGTGGACAAATTCGGGGGGCGCCTCGTAGAAGTGCCGGCGCCAGAAATCGCGGACGATCTCCTCCCGGAGCTCTCGCTCGTCGGGCAGCAGCTCCGTGTCGAAGGGGCTCCCGCTCTCGAAGGCGTTCTCGGAGAGCATCCGCTGGCAGAAGGAGTGGATCGTGAAGATGGGGGCCTCGTCGAAGCTCCTCAGCGCCTCCCGCAGCCGCGCCCGCGCGTCTTTCCGGTCGTGAGTCCCGCCGATGAGACCCTCGAGGAAGGGCTCCGTCGCGCCTGCGCCGTTCAAAACATCGAGGGCAGCCCGGATCTTCCCCCGGATCCGGTCGCGCAACTCCTCCGTGGCCGCCACGGTGTAGGTCACAACAAGGATCTCGGCGGGCGCCAGGTGATTCTCGAGAAGCAGGCGCAGGAAGAGGCCAGCGATCGCGTAGGTCTTCCCCGTGCCGGCGCTCGCCTCGATGAGGTTCGTCCCGTCGAGCGGGCTTTTCAGCAGATCGAAGCGGGGCCAGGCTTCCGGCATCTCAGATCTCCTCCCCTGCCCGCTCCAGGAGCGGGAGCAGGATCGCCCCGGCAAGCTCTGCGAACTTCGAGTCGATGGGGTCGCCCTCGCCAAAGCACAGCCGGTAGTAGGGGTCGTCCCCCTCGGCAAAGCCAAAATCCGTCGACCATTTGCTGCGCGCTGCCCTCAGGGCTTCCTCTTCCGTTCTGCCTTTCCGCAGGGCCTCCGCGTAAGCGCGTGCGGAATCGGGGAAGAAATGCAGGGGCCTCGTAAGCCCTCTCCAGTAGATCTCGAGCAGCCCCAGGAGGATGCCTTCCGCATCCGCGACAGGCCCGAGGACGTAGCCCCTGTCCTGACCGATGATCACGCAGCGGCCGGGATAACGGCTGGAGCCTCCGGCGCTGAGCGCCAGGTGATGGATCCACGAGCGAAGCAGGTCCTTCGCCTTGATGGACGCATACCGGTAATGGACAAGGGCCGAGGGCAATCCAAGCGAAAGCCTGCCCGTGAGCCGGAAGGGCCCGAGTGCGCAATCGAGGTCGACCGCCCCGAGGGGCTCTCCCAACAAGTGCGGCCTGAGGCGGGCCGCGAAGGCCTCGACGCCCTCGCAGATCTCCTGGAACGCGCAGTCTCCGGGGGTGCCCGGCGGGAGGCTTCCCTGGGCCCGTGCGGCAGGCAGCAGATCCCTCGTCTCGAGCCCTTCGAGGCATCGCGCCGCGAGACGCTCTCCCAGTTCGTAGCTCTCGAGGCCTTCGAGGCTCATGGGCTCCACGTCGTCGAGAAACGCCCCGGCCTCTTCGAGGCGGATACCCAGCCTTCGGTTCAGCAGCCAGCGCGCGGGGTTGGCGTAGAACCGGGTGAGGGCCTGGACATCGATGCTTCGCCATGCAGGCTGCGGCTCGGGGAGGCTTGCGGGAATGAAGGGCGGTTTCTCCCTGCGGCCGGCAACGGCTGACAGGGCCGCCTGAGCATTCTCGGTGGAGTAACTGAAAAGCCTCTCCCCGCGGAAGTACCCGGGGCTGAAGGCCTGCAGGCGATGTTGGGTGACGATGGCGTCGCGGATGCCCCTCCCGGGCGTCTCGAAGCCCTGCTCGATCGCGTCGAGCAGCTCGCTCACCAGAACCGAGGGCGGGCGCACGCTGTTGTCCTGGATGCTCTGCCCCGCGTAGCTGACGTAGAACGTCCGGCGGGCGGAGAGCAGCGCCTCGAGGAAGAGGTACCGGTCGTCGAGCCTGCGCGATCGGTCGCCGGGCCGGGGGCGCTCCTTCATCAGATCGAATCCCGGCACCCGGGTCTGCCGCGGGTAGGCGCCGTCTTCGAGGCCGATGAGGCAGATCACCCGAAAGGGGATGCTCCGCATGGGGAGCATGGCGCAGAAGGTGATGCCGCCCGTGATGAAGCCGAAACCGAGCCCCACCTCCCGGAGCGCCTCTTCGAGATGGGTTTTCAGGACCCCGGCGCCGAGCCGTTCATCGAACCCGGACTGAGATTGCATCAGGGCCATGTCGCCCAGTGCCCGGCGCAGGGCGTGCAGATCCTCTTCCTCCTCCCCGTCGGTGAGGAAGAAGGTGTCGAGGGCGGCGCCCAGGTGGGATGCCCAGCCCGCGAGGTCCCGCGTTTCCTCCAGGGATGCTGCGAAGGAAAAGAGCTTCTCCACAAAGCTCAGGAAGGACCCGAGGACGGACGCCTCCCCTTCGGCAACGTCCCCGTGGGGGAGAATTCCCATGAAGAGCTCATCGCCCCGGCCCGCCAGGGCGTACCCGAGCAGCAGCCGGTCAAGACCCGCCTGCCAGGTATTCTCCGCAAAGCCGGGAAGCCCCTCGCGACAGCGGCTCGACCCGTCGATCCCCCACCGGATGCCGGTGTCGCGGATCCACCGTTGGATGAGAGCCGGATCGTCCGCCCCAAGGGCGAAGCGCCTCCGCAGTGCCTCCGTGTCGAGAAAGGCGGCGATTTCCGTGGCGCCCATGCGGCTCCCCTCGAGATCGAGAAGCCGCAGGAAGGTGTCCACGAGGACGCTCTCCCTGCACACGCCGCGGTCGGCAACGCTGAAGGGGATCCTGCGCCTCTCGCCGGGGGGAAGCGAAAAGACGGCCTCGATGAAGGGGGCATAGGTCTCGATCTCGGGCGTCATGACGAGGATGTCGGCCGGGCTGAGCGACGGGTCACGCGCGAGCAGGTCGAGGATCCGGTCCTGAAGGATCTCCACCTCCCGCATGGGACTGTGGCAGGAGTGCACCTGGATCGAGTCGTCGTCATCGGCTATGGCCGTCCGGATGCCGTCTGCGCCCCGGTCGCGCAGGTTGAGGATATCCGACTGGATGCAGGCCAGGAGGTTCGCCTCGCCGGGCTGGGCCGAAAAGTCCGTTTCCTCGCAGCCCGTGTCATAAACCATCCGGAGGAAGTCCCGGCCCAGGGACCCCATGGAGGCCAGCAGGCTGTTGCCCCTCTCCAGGTGGAGGGTTTCATCGGAGCCGGCCGCCCCGAGCCGGTCGACAAGCCTTCGCATCTCGCGGTCGGAATAGATGAGGTACCAGTACTCCCGGCAGGGGTTCAGGACGAAGAGGTTTACTTCGATCGTGCGGGAGACGGCGTCGAGGAGCTGGAGATGATAGGGCGGCAGGGCCGAGATGCCGAAGACGGAGATCCGTCCGGGGAGGCTCACCCCTTCGGGCAGGGCCCCCTGCAGCCGGGCAAGGGCTTGCTTCCAGCGCGCCGCCCGGTGAGCGGCGGTGCTTCCCGCCGCGAGCCGCCGCCAGAGGGTTGCCTGCCAGTGGCGCTCCCTGCCCGCTTCCCAACCGAGCACCATGTCCGGCCGGTAGACGAGATACTGGTCGAAGAGGCGGCCGATGTTGCGCGAGAGCTGGTAGCGCTTGAGGCCCCGGCCGTCATCGGCGAGGTATTCCTTCAGGGGCTCGAAGCCTTCCCCGTCCAGGCAGCCGGGCAGCAGGCCCATGATCCGCCAGGTGAGCACGTCCGCGTCGAAGGCCCGGGAGCCGGCACGATCGGGCAGGACGGCATGGAAGAGCTCCTCGACGAAGCGGTTGGGGAAGGGAAACCGGATGTTGGCGCAGATCCCGAGGCGTCGGGCCATCTCCAGTGAGAGCCACCGCTCCATGCCGCGGCTCTGGACCAGGATGATCTCCGGGACCGTGGGCGAGGCCGGCGGCCGTCGCAGGATCTCCGAAAGCTCCCCGGCGAGGGCCTCGAGGCGGTTGCTGGTGTAGAGTTTCAGACCGGGCATGATCCACTTTTTTACCTGATCCGACAGAGAAGCTCAAACGATATGTTTCAGGGAGAGGAAAGACGACGCGGATGGAATAAAAAAACCCCCGGTGTGGGGAACACCGGGGGTCAGGGCAACTGTGTTTACTTGATGGTGTCCTTGAGAGCCTTGCCGGCGGTGAACTTGGGTACTTTCTTCGCCCGGATCTTGATCTCTTTGCCGGTCTGGGGGTTGCGGCCTGTGCGGGCAGCGCGCTTGGCGACTGCGAAGGTCCCGAAGCCAACCAGCGTAACCTTGTCGCCCTTCTTCAGGGCATCCGTGATCGCCTTCAGGGTTGAGTTGATGGCTTTCTCCGCCGCGCTCTTGGAGCCAAGTGCCTTGGCTACCACTTCAACGAGTTGTCCCTTGTTCATTAATAATCTCCTCCTTGATTGGAATTATTGGGGTAAATTTGAATCCCTCGCGTTTGTTTCCTTCGTGCGATGTTTTGACGACCATCCCCCTTTCGAAAGAAATCAACCACCGGATTCGAAATCGGTGAAAGTATAGCCTAAGATTCGCTCGTAGTCTAGCTTTTTTAACATTTCAGTATTTTTTCCCTCGCCGGATCGTGAATTTCCGCGACACATTAACGGATAAAATCGTTTGTTGAAATGCAAGATACATGCCCCTTTCGAGGGTTTCGAACCCGCAAAGCCAATCCTGCCAATCTTTTCCGGCCCCCTCCCTCCAATTCCACTGCCGGCGGGCCTTTCGGGGAATCGCCAGTCGTGACGCCGCTTTCCGGCTCTACAGCGGCCCCGGATGCAGGACAGGAAGACGGCGGGAACGTCGCAAAGGGGCTCCCCGCCTGGCTTTGGGCCATCAACCGACAACACAATTTGGAGGGAAGACCGCTGCCTCCCCACGGATTGAAGATGTGCCGGGATTCTTTACAGCTCTCTCTCAACCCAGTAACATTGACACACCTTGCCGGTTTACCGACGGAGCGGTTGCTCTCCGGCAGGGCTCATCGTTTGCTGAAATCTTTGCCATGTTCCGGAGATGATGGTAAAAGACAGGCATCAGGCTTCAGGCTGCAGGCTTCAGGACAATAAGGAATGATTCATTTCCATATTCCCAATTCCCAATGCCCAATACCCAATTCCTGTTTAAGGAGGTCTCATGACCATCGACATCGTGATCGTCTTCCTGGCCGGCTTCGCCTGCGGCGGGATCCTGCTGTGGATCATCGCGCGGCTTGCCGCCCAGAAGGAAATCCTCAGGCAGGCTGAAGAGATCAAGCTCAGTCACTCCGTCCGGGTCTCCGAGCTGGAGGGTCGGGCCCGCTACGCCGAAGGGCAGATGGACCAGCTCAGGCAGCAGCTCAAGCAGGCGGAAAGCGAAATCACGGGGCTGCGCAAATCCCTCGACGACGAGCGCGTCCAGGCCGTGGAGTCCCAGGCACGGCTTGCCGAGACCGCCCGAAGCTTCGAGCGGCAGAGAGAGGTCATCGAGGTCATGAAGACGGAGATGACCGACACGTTTCGGTCCCAGGCCGCTACGGCACTCGAAAGCAGCAACCGCAGCTTCCTGGAACTCGCCTCGGAGAACCTTGGCAAAATCCTCGAGCAGACGAAGGGGAAACTGGGCGAGCACCAGGCAGGCATGGAAGGGACGATCCGTCCCCTCCAGGAGACGCTGAAGCGATACGAGGAGCAGCTCCGCGAGATGGAAAAGGCGCGGGCCGAACAGTCCTGGAACCTTACCCGTCAGATCAAGGAGCTCTCCGAGATGAACGAGGCCCTGCAGCGGGAGACCTCGAGCCTTTCCACGGCCCTGCGCAAGCCCCAGGTCAGCGGCTCCTGGGGACAGATGTCGCTGAGGCGGGCGGCGGAGCTCGCGGGCATGGCGCCCTGGTGCGATTTCTACGAACAGGTGAGCGTCGACACGGAGTCGGGAAAGCTCCGCCCCGACATGGTCGTCCGCCTGCCCAACGGGCGGAGTATCGTCATCGACGCCAAGGCTCCCGTGGATGCCTTCCTCAGCGCCCTTCAGGCCCCCACCGAGGAGGAGCGCAAAAAGGCCTTCGCAGGCTACGTCACCGCCGTGCGCGGTCACATGAACGGGCTGGGTTCGAAGGCCTACTGGGACCAGTTCGAGGATTCGCCGGAGCTCGTCGTCATGTACCTGCCCGGCGAGACCTTCTTCAGCGCCGCCCTCGAGAACGACCCGAACCTCATCGAGGACGGCAGCCTCAAGAAGGTGATCCTCGCCACCCCCACGACGCTCATTGCGCTGCTCAAGGCCGTGGCCTACGGGTGGCAGCAGGAGCAAATGGCCAGCGGCGCAAGAGAGATCAACCGCCTCGGCCGGGAGCTCTACGAACGGTTCTCTGTCGTGGCGGAACACTTCTCGAGGGCCGGGGCGAACCTGACGAAGGCCGTCGAGGCCCACAACGACGCCGTGCGCTCCATCGAGACGAGGCTCATGCCCTCCTTCCGCCGGTTCCGGGACCTGGGGGTCTCGACAAGCCGGGAGCTGCCGGAAGCCCTGGACGAGATCCGCATTACGGCCCGGGAGACGATCGCCGGCACGGAGCCGGGCGAAAAGACATGAAGTTAGGAAGTTAAGAAGAGCGGAAGATCGGAATGGATGAAAGATTCCTTGTCTTGTCCGCTCTTCCTCACTTCTGCTCTTCCGATCTTCGCAGCCTTAATGTCCGAAGACGAATGCAAGGCAGTCGACGGTATCCCCCGGTCACAGTCTGTCAGAATATCCGGCGCTGGAGTTTACTCTTGTGCATCACCGTCGCGGCGATCTCCTCAATCGACATCGTGGTGATGTTGAGGTAGGGGATGCTCTTGGAGACATAGAGAAATTCGGCAAGCGAGATCTCTTTCTGGCACTGCTCGATGGACGAGTACCGGCCTGTGGGCCTCCGGGCGATGCGTATCTTCTGGAGCCGCTCCGGGTTGACCGTAAGACCGTAGAGCTTGTTTCGGAATGGCTTCAGGACCCCGGGGATCTTCCGGTACTCGATGAGAAGGTCCTCCTCGGTGAGCGGATAGTTTGCGGCATAGATGCCGTACTGCAGCCCCAGGTAGAGGCAGGTCGGCGTCTTGCCGGTGCGGGAGACGCCCACGAGGATCACGTCGGCCTTGTCGTAGTTCTTGGTCGTAATCCCGTCGTCGTTCGTGAGGGCGTAATTCACGGCGTTGATCCGGATGTCGAGCTCATCCCCCGCCGAGGCGTGGTGGGAACTGCCGCCGAGGGAGGGTTGAACCCGGAGCTCCTCTTCCAGGGGACCGATGAAGGTCTCGAAGAGATCGACCGCGGCGGCTTCACTGGACAGGATCATCTTGCGGATCTGGGAATTGACGATGGTGCTGAAGATGATCGGGCGCTGCCCCGTCTGTTCCTTCGCGTCGTTGATATGCTCGAGGGCATCCTGCGCTTTCCACATGGTGTCGATGAAGGGAAGCGTGACCTTCTGGAAATCCACGTCGTCGAACTGGATGAGAAGGCTGTGGCCGAAGGTTTCGGCCGTGATCGCCGTGCGGTCGGAGATAAAGAAAACAGTGCGCTTGATCAAAATGGCTCCTCTCGTCTATCAGCTCTTTATTATGCAAAACACGTGTTCTGTAAAGCCTTTTTTGCCGGCACACCCTCGGGGGATTTGGCCGCGAGGATGAGGTGGCGGGTTTTCCGATCTTCCGATCCTCTTCGCTTCTTCGCTTCCGTCTTTTCAGGGCCGTCAGCTTGACATTTCGGGGCATCTCCGATAAGAGCACGTTATTGTTTCAAATAATCCGTCACGGACCGGGAAGGCACGCCATGAACATGACCGATGTCGTCAAGCGCTACGAGCCCGACCTCAAGCATTTGGAAGAGCACCTCGGGAAGTATCTCCACTCGGCGATCCCGTTCATCCCCACCGTCATCAACCACCTCATCACAAGCGGCGGCAAGCGGTTCCGTCCCCTCATGCTCCTGGCTTCCGCGGATCTGTGCGGCTACCGCGGGGAGAGGCGCTACCCCCTGTCGGCGGTGATCGAGTTCATCCACACGGCCACCCTGCTGCACGACGACGTGATCGACGGTGCGGAGACAAGAAGGGGCAGGCCCTCGGCAAACAACGTATGGGGCAACGCGGCGACGGTGCTCGTGGGGGACTTCCTCTATTCGCGCTCCTTCACCCTCATGACCGACGACGGGGATCTGAACATCATCAAGCTCATCTCGGAAACGACAAACACCATGGCCGAGGGCGAGGTTTTCCAGCTCCTGAAACGCGGCGACGTCGGGATCACCGAGGAGGACTATTTCACACTCATCGAAAAGAAGACGGCCGTCCTCATCGCCGCAGCCTGCGCCGTGGGCGCACTGATGGCCGGCGCATCGAGGGACCGGGTCGAGGCCTTGCAGGGGTTCGGTCACACCATGGGGCTCGCTTTCCAGCTCACCGATGACACCCTCGACTACGTGGCCGCCGAGAAGGAGTTCGGGAAGGCCATCGGGATGGACATCAAGGAGGGGAAAATCACCCTGCCGCTGATCCGGACGCTGGCCCAATGCAGCGCCGGAGAGAAGGAGATCATCCGGGGCATCGTGGAAAGGAAGCAGGCAACCGAGGAGGACATCCGGACGGTCTTCGGCCTCATCGGGAAATACGACGGCATCCGGTACGCCCTGGGCCGGGCAAGGAACATCATCGCCGAAGGCAAGGCCCTGCTGGCCCCCTTCGGAAACGGCGAAGCCAAATCGTCCCTGCTTGCCATGGCCGACTTCATCGCCGAGCGGACCCTCTAAAACCCCATTCCTTACAGGCTCCCTCTCCCTTGAGGGGAGAGGGTCGGGGTGAGGGTGACCGATCCCCATACCGCTTTTAATCCTCACCCTGACCCACCGGGCAGGACAGAGGCCACAAGCAAAAAGGAAAAGAAAATCCCCCTCCTTCCCCCTTTGACAAAGGGGGATGAAAGGGGTATTTCTCTTTTGGCTGTTGGCTGTTCCCTTCCGCCTTGCGGCTTGAGGCTCGTGGCTTGCGGTTCTAGATGATGTACAATCCCTTCTTCTCGGCGATCTCCCCGAGGTCGGCCGCCCTCACCATGGCAACGGCCCTGGGCAGGCTTTCCATGATGTCGCGCGCCGTGATCCCGTCTTCCCCCTTCGCGGCCGCCGCGAGGTCCCCGGCCAGCCCGTGGACAAACACGCCGGCCCTCACCGCCTCCGGAACCGAAAGTCCCAGGCCGAACATGGCCCCGATGGCGCCTGTCAGCACATCGCCCGATCCCGCCGTCGCCATCCCCGAGTTGCCGCTCATGTTGATCCAGACGCGGCCATCGGGCAGGCCGACAAGCGAGTGGGCCCCCTTGAGGACGATGATGGAATCGAGACCGGCTGCCGTTTCCCGGAGGATGCCTATGGGGTCTTTCTCGATTTCTTCGCGGCTTTTCCCGGCAATCCGGGACATCTCGCCTGCGTGGGGCGTCAGCACCGTCTCGAAGCGGCGCCGCTTGAGAAACCGGGGGTTCTTGGCGATGGCCGTGATCCCGTCGCCGTCGATCACGATAGGTTTCTCGATCTTTGCGGCAAGTTCCCGGACGAGTTTCTGCGTCTCCTCGGAAAGCGACAGCCCCGGCCCCAGGACGACCATGTCGACAAGCCCCGCCAGCTCCAGAAGGGCCGACTTGTTCCTCGAGGCGATGCTTCCCGATGCGGTCTCCTTCTGGGGGACGTAGACGATCTCGCCCGCCTGTGCGGCGATCCCCGGGATCACCGAGGCGGGTGCCGCCAGGCGCGAATAGCCGCCGCCGGCCTTCAGGAAGGATAGGGCCGAGAAAGCGGGGGCGCCGTAATACCCGGCAGCGCCGGCAACAAAGAGAACATCGCCGAAATCCCCCTTGTGCCCCCAGGCCTTGCGGCCGGGAAGCGGGGGCGGGTCATTGACCTCCACGCCGATCGATTCCGAATCGTAGAGCTCGGGGGGAAAGGAGATGTGGGTCACGTAGAGTTTTCCCCCGCAGAGAAACCCGGGGTAGAGGAGGTTGCCGCGCTTGGGCAGGCCGAAGGTCACCGTGGCCGCCGCCCGGATGGCCGTGCCCATCGGGCGCCCCGTGTCGCCGTTGACCCCCGAGGGGATGTCGAGGCTGAAGACGGGTTTTCCGAGCGCATTGATGATCTCGATCACCTCCCGATGGAGGCCCTCCACGTCCCGGTCGAGTCCCGTTCCGAAGATGGCGTCGATGACGGCGTTGCTCTGAAGGATGTAGCCCCGGATGTCGTCGACGGATTCCACCGGACGGACGTCGACGGGGAGATTGAGGAGCCGATCCAGGTTCTTCCGCGCAGCCCCCTTGTAGCGGTTCTTCTCGGCAAGGAGAAAGACCTTGACGATGCCGCCGCCCGAGTGGATCTTTCGTGCCACGACGAATCCGTCTCCGCCGTTGTTGCCCCCGCCGCAGAATACGACGAAGCGCCCCCCCGCAATGTCCATCTCGCCGGCCAGCGCGTAATAGGCGGCGATGCCGGCGTTCTCCATGAGGATCTCGTCGGCAATGCCCAGCGTCTCGATGGCATAGCGGTCCATTGCCCTCATCTCTTCCGTCGTGGCAACCTTCATCTCATACCCCTTGCCTGTAGATCTTGATCCTGCTTCCGAAGGAAACCCTGCCGCCAGCCCATGAGTGCGGAAGGTGAGAAGGTGAGAGGTTCAGAAGGTTGGAGAAGCGGGCTGCATGCAATGGCCCCCGGGTTTTCCAACCTTCTTACCTTCTTACCCTCTTAACTTCTTCACTAATTCAGCCACTCGTTTTCCCAGCTTGCGCCCGTTTTCCGCCGCCGCCGAGTCCGGGGCCCCGAGACAGGAAACCCCGTAGTGCCCCGTGGCGTCGAGGGGGTCGCCGACGACGATCATGCCGTAGATGAGCATCGCCTGGATGATGGAGATCATCGTCGTCTCCTTGCCGCCCGAGGGGTCGGCGCCCGTGGCGAAAGCGGCACCCACCTTGTTCTCCATCTTCTTCCGCACCCCCACGAACTTGTCAAGGACATCCTTCAGCGGCGCCGCCATGGACCCGAAGTAGACGGGCGATCCCGCGACGATCCCGTCGGCGGCGACGAAATCCTCCTTCGAGACATCCGCCGTGGATCGGATGACGGCCTGCACACCCTCGACCTCCACAACACCCCTGGCAATCTCCTCGGCAAGCTTCTTCGTGTTGCCCGTCCGGGAGAAATAAAGAATGAGCACCTTCATTTCGCTTCCTCCTTTCATTCGCCCTGTTGACAGCGGATTATTCTTTCGCCATCCCGGTGCCTGCTGGAAGTGAAGATCGGAAGAGCAGAAGTGAGGAAGAGCAGTGAAATGCAAAAAATCAGGGACGCGTTCTTTTCCGCTCTTCCGCTCTTCCTCGCGTCCTCACTTCGTCTCCATTAGGCCGGGGGCTTTCTTCCCGGTCTGTTCTTCCGGAAAGCTCGGTCGCGAGATCGAGCAACTGCGGCGGGAGGTGCTTCCCGCTTACCTGCTTTGCCGCAAGCCCCGCTGCGAACATGGCGGCCATGTCGACGTCGAGTCTCCGGTAAACATGAGCGACGAGATAGGCGGCAAAGAAGACGTCGCCTGCCCCGACCGTGCTGACCGGGCGGCGCACCGTTTCGGCGCCGAAGTGATATCCCTCGCCTGCGCGGGTCCACACGCTCGCGCCGCGCGAGCCCCGGGTGATAACGGCCTCGTCGATCCGGAAGCGCTGCAGGAACCCGGGGAGGCTCAGGCGAAAGTGATCGAGAATGAGGGCCAGCTCTGCCTCGTCGGCCTTGATGATGTGGGCCGAGCGCAATGCCCCCTCGAGGCCAGCCGATACAGCGGGGACGATGCGGTCGTTTTCCGTCCTGCGCAGATAGCCCTGGACGTCGAGACTGACGAGTTTTTTCGATTGCGCCATCAGCGCCACGGCTTGCGGTTCGATGTCGTCGGGGTGAAGAGGCCCCGCATGAACGTGGCGGACCTCGGAGAGAAGGGGCTTTACCTGCCCCGCCGTGATGGGAGCGGCCGCCTCGGGCATCAGTTGTTCGCGCCCGTCCCCCTGGGCGCGGTTGACGAAATGCGTGGTGAGACGGCTCGCGCCGGCGTGGACGGCAATGCCCTCTGCGGCAAGGACATCGAGGAGGCCCCTGTGGGCCTCGGCAATATTCGTCACGACGGCCGTTTCCACGCCGAGCCGCTGGAAGGTAAGCCCGCCGTAGGTGATGACACCCCCCAGCCGCTCCGAGGTCTTCCTGTCCTCGATGATGCGGTCAATCGTAACGGAGCCGACGACCAAAACGGTTGCAGGCCCGATCTTGGCGTGTTTCGTTCTCATGCTGTTCAACGATGCCTCACGGCAGGGCTCCCGCATGCGTTTGCGATGTGAGGAAGTTATGAAGAGCGGAAGATCGGAGTGGATGTCCAATTCATTTATTTCTTTATCCGCTCTTCCTCACTTCTGCTCTTCCGATCTTCGTATGCTCAATGTCCAACGTGTTACGAATGGCAGTCACCGTGATGAACACGCTTACCACCCTGTCGCCCCGTGAATAAGATAGCCCGCAATCAACGCCACCCCCGTGATCAGGTACACCTTGATGATGGCGATGTTCGCAGGGATCATTCTCAGCCGGTCCAGGTAGTTTTCCCTCAGGATCTTAACCGATTGCAGCGCCGTCGGCAGCGCAAAAAGCCCCAGGAGCACCGGCAGCGGCGCTATCCCGAAGAGTACCGATCCCGCCAGGGTACCGAACGCGCAGAAAAGCCCTGCCTGGTAGAGGATGACTCCGGTCTTTCGGCCAAAGCGGGCCACCAGGTTCATCTTGCCACTCAGGCGGTCCTCCTCGTAGTCGGGGATTTCGTTGATGACGATCATGGACCACATGAGCAAGCCGGGGACGAGGGAAAGGATCACGGGCTCCATGTCCAGGGTCTGCCGTTGGACATAATAGGAGCCCATGACGAGAACGGGCCCGAAGTTGACCAGCAGGCCCAGTTCGCCGAAGCCCCGGTAGGCGAATTTGACCGGGGGCACGGTATAAAAAATGGACGACAGGATTCCGACGGCGCCGATGACGAACACGGGCCACCCCTTCAGGGTTGCAAGATAGAGCCAGATTGCGACCGTGAGGCTGTAACAGACGGCCACGCCCCACTTCAGTTCCCTCACCGTGAGCAGCCCCTCGGTGAGCACACCGCTGCCGCCCGTGTAAGGGTTCTTTTCATCCCCCCAGGCGCGGTCGACGGCGTGAAGATAGTCCAGGACGTCGTCGAGCATGTTGAGGCCGAAGTGGTGCACGGTCACCCCGATGAGAACGAGAAGAAAAGCGAAGGGATCGAACACCTGGTAGCGCGCCCAGGCAATTGCTGCGGCGAGCATGGCCGGGATAAAGCTGGGCGGCACGAACTGGATGCGGACGGCCTGGATCCAGGCGGCGGCAACGCTCCTTCCCCGTGCTTTTGCGAATGTTTCAACCCTGAGGCGCATCGGTTTCGTTCCAGCGTGCTCGTATCGGTTGATGTGCGGCGGGCAGGAAGGGTGAGGGGTAGAACATCGACCTCCGGGACCCTCGGATCCCGGAGGTCGATGGATTCCTACTTCAGGGAGTCTTCAAAGCGGCGGTTCGCCTCTTCCCAGTTGACGATGTTCCAGAATGCCTCGACGAATTTCGCCCGGAGGTTCTTGTAGTCCAGGTAGTAGGCATGCTCCCATACATCGAGGACGAGGAGAATCCGGAACATGGGGTAGACGTTGACGTTGTGCTTTTCGATCTGCATGATGAGCGGGCGGTTTGTCAACAGGCAGTGGCTCAGCGCCGCCCAGCCGGACCCCTCCGTGCTCACGGCCGCCTGGGTGAACTCCTTTTTGAATTGCTCGAAACTCCCGAACTCCTTGTCGATCGCCGTCGCGAGAAGCCCCACCGGCCTCTCACTTGCCTTTCCCTTCGGGGCCAGGTTGCCCCAGAACAGGCTGTGGAGGGCATGCCCGCCGATGTGGAAGGAGAGCTCCTTGAGCGTCGACTTCATGTCGAGATCGGTCTTCTCCTTGCGGGCCTTGTCGATCCGTTCCAGGACGGCATTGGCCCCCGTGACGTAGGCCGCGTGATGCTTTTCGTGGTGGAGCCGCAGCTGTTCCTCGGAGATGAACGGAGCCAGGTCCTTGTAATCAAACGACAGCTTCGGAAGAGAGTAAAGATTGGTGGTCCCCATAATCAACCCTTTCTATGTCAGGCGATGATGCCCTCGGTGATGTGACGGATTCAAACCTGTTTTTTGTAAAGGGTAACGGGGTCAAATTGCAAGCAAAATTCTCTACCCCGCCGTCTCGCGGCGCAGCCACTGGAGATACAGCTCGCTTCCCAGCTCGATGGGACAGGCAACGATCTCGGGAACCTCGTAGGAGTGGTTTGCGCGGATGGCCGCCTCGACGGCCGGAAATTTCCCGCGGATCGTCTTGATGAGGCAGAGCCACTCGGTTGACTGCTCGATCTTCCCGTTCCACCAGTAGCGGCTCTCGATGGGGCCCAAAATCTGGACGCAGGCCGCAAGCCGCCCCTCCAGGAGAGCCGTTGCGACCTTCGCGGCTTCATCCTTCGTCGAAGCCGTTGTCGTCACCTGGATGAAGTCACTCATGGATTGCTCCTGAAGCGGGACTACGGTTTCGCCGCGGCGGCCCTGGATCGCAGGAAGAAATAGAGCGCGGCCCCCGCGAGGATCATGGCCAGGCAGAGGATCTGCCCGATGGTGATCAGCCCGAAGTAAAGGCCGATATGCGCATCGGGCTCCCGGACGTACTCGATGAAGAAGCGGACGGCCCCGTACCCCATCAGGTAGTAAGCGAGAAAAGCGCCCTCGAAAGGCCTCTTCTTCCTCAGGGCCCAGAGGATCACAAAGAGGAAGAGCCCCTCGAAGATGGCCTCATAGAGCTGGGAGGGGTGGCGAAGGGTTCGCGTCATATCGAGAGGGAAGTACATGCCCCAGGCAACGTCGGTCGCCCGGCCCCAGAGCTCGCCGTTGATGAAGTTCCCGATCCGCCCGAAGGTGTACCCCAGGGGGACACAGGGGACGAAGAGGTCGATGAGGTCCCAGAGGCGGATCCGGCGGGTCATGCAGAACATGGCGCCGGCGATGACAACCCCGATGAGACCTCCGTGAAAAGACATTCCGCTGATGCCGACAAACCTCACCCCGTTTGCAAAGGAGAACGGCAGGAAGATTTCCAGGGGATGCCTGACGAAATATTCGAAGTTGTAGAAGAGGACGTACCCGAGCCGTCCACCCAGGATGAGCCCCAGGATGCCCCAGACCATCAGGTCCTGGATCGTCTCCTTCGTATAGGGGAACTTCTCCGTACGCAGCCGGTACGCGACGAGGAGGTACGTCAGTGCAAAGGCCACGATATACATGAGGCTGTAGTAACGAACCTGGAAGGAGCCGATCGAAAAAATGCTCGGGTCGATCTTCGAGGGCAGGTGCTGCCAGAACGAGACAAAGTTATCCAACTCACTCTCCTCTCGTAGTATCCTCTTAATTTCGGCCTCGCCCAAAGATCACGAAGATCGGGAGTGAGGAACCTCGGAAGATCGGAATCGAAAGATCCGCTTCTTTTTCCGCTCTTCCGCTCTTCCGCTCTTCCTAACTTCAGGCGCAGCCGCGGGCTACCGCCCGCCGTATTTTTCACCCTTGAGCTCCTCGACATAGAGCTCGGCCGAGAAGGCCGCCGTGGCGCCGTCGCCGCAGGCCGTCACGACCTGCCGCAGGAGTTTTTCGATACAGTCGCCGCAGGCGAAGATCCCGGGCTCCGAGGTCTTCATGTCCCGGTCCGCCACGATGTAGCCTTCCTTGTCGAGCTCCACGACCCCTTTCATGAATTCCGTGTTCGGGACAAGGCCGATGAAAACGAATACGCCGTCAGCGGGAATGTCGCGGATTTCCTTCGGGTCTTTTGCGTTGGCGATCTTCACGTGGGTGACCGCCTCGGCGCCCCCGATCCGGGTTACGACGGAATCCCAGGCAAAGGCGATCTTCGGGTGTGCGGCGGCCCGCTCGCGCAGGATGGGCGTGGCGCGAAGCCGGTCGCGGCGATGGACGATCGTCACCTTGCTCGCGAAGTTCGTCAAAAAAAGCGCCTCCTGGACGGCCGTGTCGCCGCCGCCGATGACAATGACCTCCCGGTCGCGATAGAAGGGCCCGTCGCAGGTGGCGCAGTACGAAACGCCGCGGCCCGTGAACTCGGCCTCACCGGGCACGCCGATCTTGCGCCAGTTGGCCCCGGTGGCCACGATGACGGAAAGCGCCTCGAAATTTCCCGCATCGGTCTTCACGCGCCATCCGGCCATCCCGGCGATCTCGGTCTTCTCCAGGCCCGTAACGGAGGCGTAGGTCGTCGCGAGCCCGAACTTCTTTGCCTGCTCCTTGAACTTCTCCACCAGCTCGTAGCCGCCGATGTCGGGAACGCCGGGATAGTTTTCCACGAGGTGCGTCACGGTGATCTGGCTCATGACCATGCCGGATTCGACAAGGAGGGTCTTGAAGCTCGCCCTTGCCGTATAGAGGCCGGCCGTGAGGCCCCCCGGGCCCCCGCCGATGATGATGACGTCGTATTTGCCTTCGGGGTTTTTATCGTCTGCCATGGTTCTCCCAATTCGATTTATTGGAACAGCTTCTTCAGAAGCTTTTTCTGCTGCTTGGCCAGCGCCTTCTTCTGTTTCTTATCGTCCTTGAGCCTGGCGGTCGGCTCCGTCGCTGGTTGCGCCGGAAGAGGATCTTCCTTCAGCGCAGGGCCTGCAGGCCCCGACGCCTCCGGCACCGTCCCGGGCGGGCACTGAGCCTCGGCCTGATTGCGCTCCCTCGTGCGCCGCATCACGTATGTCGCGAAGGCCTTCCCGAACTGGCCGACAAATCCCGCCGCCGCGACGACGAGAATCCACTTCAGGACGAGCCAGACCACACCGGCCTCGGTCGAAAAAAGGTTGTGGACAATATATTCCATCATGCCCGGATAACCTTCTTCTCGATGAGGTCCGCCAGCCCGGCTATGTCGTCGAGGTCATAGCAGGGCGCGTCGATTCCTTGCGGGCGGTCGCCCGCAATGGCCAGGAGAGATGCATCGCCCCGGGAGATGAAATCGCGCCCCAGGGACTTGCGGTACACCTCGATCTTCGGGTGGGGGTTCTTCTTGAAGCCCTCCGTGAGGATGACATCCACGCCGCGTATAAACCGGTCTGCCAGCTCCCCGAGACTCAGGTCGCCTTCGAGGTCCGCCATGACGGCCACCTTCCCCGGCGAGGCAAGCACGGTCACGCTCGCTCCCGCCCTGCGGTGGCGCCAGCTGTCCTTTCCCTCATGGTCGACCTCGAACCCGTGGCGGTTGTGCTTGATCGTTGCGACCCGCCATCCGCGGCGTTTCAGCTCGGGGATCATCTTTTCGACGAGGGTGGTCTTCCCGCTCCCCGAGTAACCCACGATGGAGACGATCGGGATTTTTTTCATGACCGATGCACCATGATATTCACGAATCGAAGGTAAGGCCTCATGTCCGGCGTCCCGCCGCCCCGGGAGATCACCTGCAGAACGGCCGCCCCGTCGACAATCGCCGACCCTCCGAGATGCGTCACCGGGCTCCCCCGGAAAATCTCTTCGCAAAGCGGCGTGGACGGCCCGATGAGCGCCACGTGACGGGGCCTGCCCAATTCGCCGAGGATCCCCTCGAGTGTCCCGTTCAAAAGCGTCGTTGCCGTGACAATGGCCACATCGCAGGCCCCGAGGAACTCCCTTCTCTCTTTCTCCGGCGTATCGCGCTCGATGACGGAGAGCCGTACACCCGTCGACTCGATCCTCGGCACGATGGGTCGGAAAAGACCCACCATGGCGACCCGCTCGCCGGCACGGAGCCTCATGAGAGAGATCGTGTCCTCTTCCTCTGTCGGCGCCGGGGGATGGATCAGGGCGTTGGCCGTCGCGAGCCCCATCGCTCGCTCCACGGCCCCTGTGCCGTAAACAAGCCGATCGAGGAGCGTGTCCGCCGGCCTGCCGGAAATGCGTTCCGAGGCACGCGAGGTCTCGATTTCCGCGCCGACGGCCTCTTTCAGTCGCGCGGCCAGGCCGATCCGGCCTCCGGTCAGCACGACGGCTACATAGCTTCCGCCGATCCGGACATCCTCGACGGCGCACCGACGGCCCTGCTCCACGAGATGCCGATGAAGGCGACCTGCGATTGCGCCCGTCTCAAGCATCCGTTATTACTACCCGACTTCACTCCAAGGGTCAAGGAAGAAGGGTTATTGACGCCGGGCCGGCGGATCATTACAATGAGTACCGGTGCGCAAGAGCAACCGGAACCAATCCATCGAATCGACAGGAGGGGTATCATGCAGGCAATAAAGACCGTCAGAGCAACAACCTTCGCGACGCTTCTCGCCGTTGCTTTCCTTTCCGTTGTTTTCGTCTCCCCCGTCATCGCCCAGGACGGCAAGCAGATCTACGGCAACCGCTGTGCCCTGTGTCACGGAGCCGACGGCGACGGCAAGGGAGTGATCATGCAGACGGCCCCCTTCGGCGCCGATCTCTGGAAGGCAAACGACGATGCGGCCATCGCAAAGACCATCGTCGAGGGCAAGGGGAAGATGCCGGCCATCCCGCTCTCCCCCGAGGAGACGAAGGCCGTCGTGGAGTACATGAAAGCGACCATGAAAAAGTAAGAACCCGGGAGATCGGGCAATGAATATCATCAACGGGCTCCGGAAAACCGCGTGGATGGCGGTGGCAGCGGCTCTTCTTTCGTCACTGATCCTTACAGCCCAGGGCGTCGGCCAGCAGGGAACGCCCGCGGGGGAGCAGCTCTACCGGGGATACTGCGCCGTCTGTCACGGGGAAAGGGGGGACGGCAGGGGGATTGCAGCGCCATCCTTCGGAGGAAAGATCGCCGATTTCACCAACCCCGAATACTGGAAGAAGGCCGACGACAAAAAAATCGCCGCCGTGATCCTGAAGGGCCAGGGCCGCATGCCCGCGCAATCCGTCAGTCCCGAGGAAGCCCGTGCCATCGTCGAGTACATGAAATCGGCCTTCAAAGGCGCATACGGTTCTTGACGGGCCGTTACCATCATCTTGTTTCTTGAAGGCCGACGGCAGACCCTGGGCGGTGAGGGCCGCGAAACGGATGTTGTTTTCGACTCCCATCGCCCGCTCCATTTTCCTTTCGTTTTCAACACCCCGACCGCCAAAAAAGCCTCCATCCAGACCCGGACTTTCCTCACGCCATCTTTTCCGCAGATAGCCGTCTCTTTAACCGTTGTCGCGTCAGGCATGTTCTGCTAGTATTTCGTATTCATCACGGGGGAATGAATCGTGAAAATACTGTACTACGATTGTTTTGCCGGCATCAGCGGCGACATGAATCTAGGCGCCATGATCGATCTCGGTGTCGATCCGGAGTTTCTCAGGAATGAATTACGGAAGCTCGAGATCGGCTCCTACGAGATCCGGGTAAAAAGAGACCAGCGGCGGGGCATCTTCGGCACAAAGGTCAACGTGATCCTCCCCTCCGGAGAGGACGCGCCTGCAGCGCACGGACATGGACACCGGTCGCTCAAGGATATTGCCGGGCTCATCGAGAAAAGCAGTTTTTCCGATGGGGTCAAGAACACAAGCCTTAGAATCTTCATGAAAATTGCCGCGGCCGAGGCGAAGATCCACGGTCACTCCATCGACGAGGTCCATTTTCATGAAGTGGGGGCGATCGACTCCATCGTGGACGTCGTCGGTGCCGCGATCTGCTTCGAGCATCTGAACGTGGAGAAAGTCCTATCCTCCCCGGTCCAGGTCGGGGGGGGATTTGTCAAATGCGCCCATGGAATGCTGCCCGTCCCGGCTCCGGCTACGGCTGAAATTCTCACGGGGATCCCAATCCGGTCAGGGGTTGTGCCCTTTGAAACCACAACGCCCACCGGGGCGGCGATCCTGGCTGCAACGGCCAGGCGCTTCACGGAGCACGTCAATTTCACCCCTCTGAAGATCGGTTATGGCGTGGGTCAGAGAGACACGGACATCCCGAACGTCCTGAGAGTATTCCTTGGCGAAATGGATGACGAGAAGCACGATCAGGATGTTGAGGTGAAAGAAGCCTGCCTGATGGAATGCAATATCGACGACATGAACCCGGAGCTCTACGAAGGCATTGTGGAGCGGCTCTTTGAAATAGGGGCACTCGATGTGTATCTTACGCCCATCGTGATGAAAAAGTCGCGGCCTGCGGTGAAGATCAGCATCCTCTGCGATGCCGATCGTCGGAAGGGCATCGAGGAGGTGCTCTGGCTCCATACGAGCACCTTTGGCCTGAGAGTGAACAAGATTGAAAAACTCACCCTGAGAAGAGAGCTCTCAACGGTGAAGACGAAATACGGCATCCTCTCCGTCAAAAATGCCTATCTCCGGGGCGAGCGAATCAAATGGAAGCTCGAATATGAAGACGCGAAACGTCTTGCCAAAGAAAAAGGGGTCAGCATAAAAGCGATCTACGACAGCCTGCTGTCCGAGGATGTCTGAGAGTTATTGGATTGGAATTGTGAACATGGAGCCTCGAGCAAAACTGGAGAATCTGAAGGAAAGCATCCGGCGGATGGGAAGCCTCGCCGTGGCGTATTCGGGCGGGGTCGACAGCACGTTTCTTTTGAAGGTGGCCCACGACGTGCTCGGCGCAAACGTCATCGCGGTCACGGCGCGCTCATCGACCTACCCGGAACGGGAGTTCCGCGAGGCGACGGATTTTGCGCAGAAGATCGGAGTCAGGCATGTGGTGATCGTGTCGGAGGAGCTCGATATCGAAGGCTTCGCCGATAACCCGGTCGACCGGTGCTACTTCTGCAAGCGGGAGCTGTTCACGAAAATCCTGGACGTGGCAAGACAAAGCGGTTTGCAATACGTCGCCGACGGCTCGAACGTCGACGATCTCGGCGATTACCGGCCCGGCATGAGAGCCGTCATGGAACTGGGCATCGTCTGCCCGCTGAAAGATGCGGGGATGGGAAAGAACGATATACGGATTTTGTCGAAGGAGATGAATCTGCCCACGTGGGACAAGCCGGCCTTCGCGTGCCTGTCGTCCAGGTTCCCCTACGGGCAGAGAATCACGAGGGAGAAACTCGACGTCATCGACAAGATGGAGCAGTTCCTCATGGATTCGGGGTTCAGGCAGGTGAGGGTCCGTCATCACGGCGACATGGCCCGGATCGAGGTGTCGGCGGAAGAGCGCCGGAAATTTTTCGACACCGGCCTGATGGACAGGATCCATGAGAAGTTCAGGCAGTTCGGATTTGCCTATGTGGCATTGGATCTGAAAGGTTACAGGACCGGCAGCATGAACGAGGTCATCGATACCGGGAAGAAGTAAGGAAAGGGATCACGGAATCGCAAATGGACAGAGACGAATTGAAGGGGTTTCTTGAAAAGATCCAAAACGGCCGGATAAGCGTCGACGAGGGGATCTCCCTGCTGAGGGAGATGCAATACCTGGACGTCGGGTGCGCAAAAATCGATACGCATCGGGAATCGCGGGTGGGCTACCCCGAGGTGATCTTCTGCCCCGGGAAAACGACGGATCAGTTTGCAACGATTGTCCGGGCGATGCTGGAGAGAGAGTCGAATATCCTGGCAACGAGAGCGAGCCGGGAATTGTACGATACGATCAAAGAATTCTGCCCCGAGGCCATCTATCATCCACTGGCCAGGACGATCACGATCAAGAAAAAAGACATCGCCCCGCCCGATACCTATATCGCCATCGTCACGGCAGGCACGTCCGATCTGCCGGTGGCCGAGGAGGCCGCCGTCACGGCGGAGCTCTTTGGAAATCGCGTTGAGCGGATCGTCGATGTCGGCGTGGCGGGAATCCATCGGCTGTTTCACAATCTCGATGGAATCCGGGGGGCGAAGGTCGTGATCGCCGTTGCAGGGATGGAAGGCGCCCTTCCCAGCATCATCGGGGGGCTCGTTGACAAACCCGTCATCGCAGTGCCGACCAGCGTGGGTTACGGGGCAAGCTTCAACGGGCTCTCTGCCCTGCTGACCATGCTCAACAGTTGTGCAAGCGGGGTTTGCGTCGTCAACATCGACAATGGTTTTGGCGCCGGATACCTTGCGAGTATGATCAACAGGCTGAAATAATCCGCCCTCCATGCCGGTTCAGCATCTCCCCGGGCCGGCCTTCACCGGATGTGCTTCTGATGCGCTTCGATGCCCGGGATGTTCACGGCGCCGAAGGCCGAATTCCCGAAGAGCAGGGGCTGAGCCCCCTTTATCTTCCCCGTTGCTTCCCCTGACAGGCAGAATACCGGGCGACTCCGGTTTCAGAGCCCGAAGAACTGCATCGCCGCACCGCACAGGAACAGCGTCGCGCCCGCCAGGGCATGGCTGTACCGATCCCAGGATCTCAGGGGAATGGATTTCAGACCCAGGGATGCTCCAAGGACGACGGCCAGCATGGACGTCATGGTTACAGCGCCGAAAACGGCCGTAACAGCGATCAGATCTAGATAGTTCCCCTTGACGGCAGGGTACATGATAACCGGAATCATCGGCTCGCAGGGGCCGAGGGCAAAGATGACGAAAACTACCCAGGGCGTCAGCCGCGTCGCACCTTCTTCATGGACATGAACGTGCTCGCCCCCATGCGCGTGTCCATGGTCGTGGACGTGTCCGTCCGTGTGGGGATGCGCGTGTGAGTGAGGCGCGTTTTTCCGCGCCTGCCGAAGGCCCCAGGCCAGGTAGACGAGGCCTAAACTCATGAAGGCCCACGCAGCCAGGCTTCCCCGGATTTCATCCAGCGGCTCGAAAAACGATGCCGCCAGACCCAGTGCGATGCCGACCGCGCCCAGCAGGACGGAGCTCAGGATATGGCCTGCTCCGCAGAGGGCGGTAATGGTCGCGGTCCTTGCCAGCGACCAGCCCTGGGCCCGGGCCATGGCAATGAAGGGCAGATAGTGGTCGGGGCCCAGCAGGGTGTGGAAAAAAGCAATCGCTGCAGCCGAAAGCGCCAGAATGCTCAGTTCCTCCGACATGTCCCTTCACCTCCTGTAAGATCCGCAGTCACTCCCCTTCAACTGCAGGCCCATCGTCCATGGCATGATATTCGATGTTCGTTACGATGCTACCGGCTTGCATTTCGTGCTACTGATACGGAAAAAAATAGAGGGCATCGCCCTTTTTAACAGATGACTCATCGGTGTTACGTTCTTATGATCCGTAGCACAATCGGCGGTTTTTGTCAACCGGATGCAGCAACCAAAAACAGATTTTATGCTACGATTCGATGGCCACCAGCAGGGACCGCAGATTTTCCCGGAAGGCATCCACATCGAGCGGAAGGGCACGCAGATTACCTGCCGTAATGTCCCGGGACTGCGGAAGTGTCGCCGCGATCCGGATGCCCTGGCCCTCGAGGCGGTTCCGCATGAGGGACTCCGTGTCGCCGTCCGTTTTGTTCAGAACAACGCAGAGCCTTTTTCCGCCCTCATCGGCCATTGCCTTGATCTTCGCGATGAGCAATACCGCATCGTATGAGGGGTCGGCGATGGCCACGACGGCATCCACTCCGTCCAGGATACCCCTGCCGAAATGCTCCACGCCGGCCTCGGTGTCGATCAGGACCCACTGGCCCGGCCGGATGGAGATGTTACCGATGAACGTCCGGGCGAGTACCCCCATGGGGCAGGCACAGCCCTCGTGGGTATGCTCGATCTTGCCGACGGAGACGAGGGTCAGCCGGCCCGAGCGGCTGGAGGCGGATGAGGGCAGAGCGGCCATCGAGCGGAGCGCGCTCCCCAGAAGATCCTTCTCCTCGAGGGGGGCCGACTTTTTCCCCATCGACCGGCGAAAGGCCGTCTTGCCGCCCAGGTTCTCCATGAGCGTCTGCCGCGGCGCATCCAGGCCCATCATCCGGGCAAGGCCCGGATTGGACTCGTCGGCATCGACGACGAGAACGTCATGATGTTCGCTAAGATATAGCGCAAGGAAGGCAAGCAGTGTGCTCTTGCCGCTGCCGCCCTTTCCGCAAAAAAGGATTTTCGGCATATTTTTCCCTTTACTCTTCTAACCAAAAGAGCCGTGAAGCGGTTTTGCAAGGCGAAGTGAAAGCGTCTTTGCGAGCGGTTCTTTGCGTCCTTCGACAGGCTCAGGATGACGCAGTCTCGACTCTTTTCGTCATGGTGAGCGGTCATCGTGAGCCTGACGAACGACGAACCATGCGTCTGCAGTGCCCTTCGACAGGCTCAGGGTGACATATTTCGCATGTCATGGAGAGCTCGTCGAACCATGAGCCGGCAAAATTGCTTCATGGCCCTTTTACTTCGCTCTTACTTCGTTTCTTTCCCGGTGCCGGTCATGCTCAGCGTGCCGTTCCGTACGCCCTTGAGGGCCTTCAGGGCGTCGGCCAGCTCGAGAACCTCTTTGGCAACCCCTCTTACGGCCACGATCTCCAGGCAGTTGTCGTGATCCAGGTGGATGTGCTGGGTCGAGATGATGATCTTCTGGTAGTCGTGCTGAAGATCCATGATCCGGTTGAGAAGGTCCCGCTTGTGATGATCGTAGATGAAGGTGACGGCGCCTGCCACCTCCCCTCCCTCTTCCCACTCCTTCTTCACCATTTCCTGGCGGATGAGGTCCCGGATGGCCTCGGAGCGGTTCGTGTACTTCTTCCCCCGGATCAGGCGGTCGAAGCGCTGAAGCAGGTTCTTTTCCAGGGACACGCCGAAACGGATGATCTCTGACATGGAGCCTCCAATGGCACGTTTTCCTCCTTGCGTGCCACAGGCGCTGGCATCTGTCAAGGGAAACACATTAACAGATCCGCGGGACCAGCTCGCCCACGGGCAGATCCACTTCGCGGGAGCCCCCGATGGCCGTCCGGAGCACGAGCCTTCCCCGGCCCCGCTCGCCGACGACGCCGATGACGGCTGCATCCCGTCCGTATTCGTGGACCTTCATCACATCCAGGATGCGCCCCGCGTCTTCCGGGGCGCAGAAGAGGGCCACCTTCCCCTCGTTGGCAAGAAACAGCGGATCGAATCCCAGGATCTCGCAGATCCCCCGCACCTCCTCCCGGACCGGGATGTTCTTCTCGCGAAATTCGATGAGACAGCCCGACTGTCCGGCGATCTCGGCGAGGATCGCCCCAAGGCCGCCCCGGGTCGGATCGCGCATGCAGTGGATGTTGGGGCTTGCCTCGAGGATCGCCCCGATGAGGCCGTTGAGAGGGGCCGAGTCGGAGCGGATCTGCGAGATCACCCCCAACTCTCTGCGCTTGCTCAGGACGGCGGCGCCGTGATCGCCGATCGTGCCGCTCACGATGACCGTGTCTCCCGGCTCGATGCTCTTCACGGAAAGAGGCGTCGGGTACTCGATGAGGCCGATGCCGGAGGTGTTGATGAAAAGGCCGTCTGCGGCCCCCCGGGCGACGACCTTGGTGTCTCCCGTCACGATGGGAACGCCTGCCTTCTTTGCCGCCTCGGCCATGGAGCGTGTGATCCGCCGGAGATCCTCCATGGGAAATCCCTCTTCCAGGATGAACCCGGCACTCATGACCAGGGGCTTTCCCCCGCAGACGGAAAGATCGTTGACCGTCCCGTGTACGGCAAGCGAACCGATGTCGCCGCCCGGGAAGAAGATCGGGTCGATGACGTAGGAGTCGGTGGTGAAGCACAGCAGCTGATCGCCAACCCGCAGGACGGCGCTGTCCTCGAGCCGCTCCAGGCAGGGGTTTTTCAGCAGAGGCAGGAAGACCTCCGCGATCAGCTCGTGGCTCAGAAGCCCTCCCCCGCCATGCTCCAGAAGAATCCGATCGTGTTTCATGCCCTGGTCCCTTTCGCCTTTATCCTTTATCCTCGATCCTCGTTCCTCGCGCCTCAATCCGCGCCGCAGCGACTACCGCCTGCCCCAGCGCTATGCAGCCGTCGTTAGACGGCAGCATCTGATGGGCGTAGACCTCGAAACCATTTTTCTCGAGGTCGCGCACTGTCCCCTCCAGGAGCACCCGGTTCTGAAAGCACCCGCCGCTGAGGACGGCCTTCCCCAGTCCCGTCTGCTCCCGGACCGCCACGGTCATGGCAACGAGGGCCCCGATGATTGTCCGGTGAAAGGCCGCGACGATTGCCGTCGGGGCCTTCCCTTTGATTCTTTCTTCGGCAATGGCACGGACAAGCGGCCGAAGATCGAGGACGATCCTGTCGCCCTCCCGCATGAGCTCGAAGGGATAGCTCTTTTTTGTCCGCCCCGCCGCCAGCGTCTCCAGCTCCATGGCCGCCTGCCCCTCGAAGCTCACCGCCTGACGGGTCCCCAGGATCGCCGCAACGCCGTCGAAGACGCGGCCCAGGCTCGAGGTGAGGGGGCTGTTGAACCCCTGGACCATCATGTTTTCCAGCACGTCGAAGTGACTCTCCTTCTCCTTCAGCGGCAGCCTTCGGGCCACGTCGCGCCAAGTGTCACCGAAGCTCTCCCGCAGCAGGCTTGCCGCCACGCGCCAGGGTTCCTTCACCGCCTTCTCCGACCCGGGCAGCATGTAGGGCCGGATGTGGCCCGCCCGCCGGAAGTCGATCTCATCGGCTGCGAGGAACTCCCCGCCCCAGGCCGTCCCGTCGGGCCCGTAGCCCGTCCCGTCCATGGCAAGACCGATCACCTCGCGGGAAAGCCCGTTTTCGGCCATGGCGCTCACGATGTGGGCGTGGTGGTGCTGAACGCGGATGATCTGTGAGTGCGGAAGCTCTTCGGCAAGCCTTGTCGTCCAGTAGGCCGGGTGAAGATCGCAGGCAATGACATCGGGCCGGCACTCGGCGATGCGCTCCATGAGCCGCAGGCTCTCCCGGTGGAAGTCACGCGCCTCGGGGGTTTCCAGATCGCCGATGTGAGGGCTCAGATAGGCAAGGCCCCCCTTGAGGATGCAGAGCGTCGCCTTGAGATGCGGCCCGAGGGCGAGCACGTCGGGGTAGGATCGTTTCAGAGAGACGGGCTTCGGCGCCCAGCCCCGGGAGCGGCGGATCATCACCGGGGATCGACCCGTGACGGCTGCGACCGAGTCGTCGCAACGCACCAGGACGTCCCGGTTGTGAAAGAGGTAGAAATCGGCAATGCCCTTCAGGCGCGCGAGGGCCTCGCGGTTTGCGATGCAGATGGGCTCGTCGACCTGGTTTGCGCTCGTCATGACGAGGGCCGGAACGTTCTTCTCCAGAAGAAGGTGGTGGAGAGGCGTGTAGGGGAGCATGATGCCCTGGTTGGGCACGCCCGGCGCCACGGAGGGCGCAATGATACTGCCGGCACGTCTGCGGCACAGTACGATGGGCCGCTGGGGAGAGAGGAGAAGCTCCCGCTCCGCCCTGCCAATCCGTGCGACTTGCGATGCCGCGTCGATGTCCTTCACCATGATGGCCAGCGGCTTTTCCTCGCGATACTTCCGGGAACGCAGGCGCCTCACGGCCTTTTCGTTTGTGGCATCTACGGCGAGGTGAAAACCGCCGAGGCCTTTGATGGCCAGGACATTGCCCGCCAGGAGCAACTCCGCCGCCTTGATGATGGAGTTCCCTTTGGGGTCAGCCGGGGCGTCCCGTAGCGGCGCCCCCATCTCATCGGTGATCCAGAGCATGGGCCCGCAGACGGGGCAGGCGTTGGGTTCGGCGTGAAAGCGGCGATCCACCGGGTCCTCATACTCGGCGCTGCACCGGGGACACAGGGCAAAGCAGGCCATGGAGGTGTTCGCCCGATCGTAAGGGACATCGCGAACGATCGTGAGACGGGGGCCGCAGTTGGTGCAGTTGATGAAGGGGTAGCGGTAGCGGCGGTCATTGGGATCGAACAGTTCGCGCAGGCAGTCGGGGCAGGTGGCGACGTCGGGCGAGATGAGCTGGTACTGGCCTTCCTGCTGCTCCGAATGGCGGATCTCGAAGCGGTTGTAGCCCTTGGGCGCGACAGCGCGCGCGGTCACGCCGGTGATGTGCGCCAGTGGCGGGGCTTCGTCGCGCAGGGCGGCGATGAAGCGTGCGACGGCGTCCTCCGGCCCTTCGATGGCGATGTCCACGCCGCCGGAATGGTTGTAAACCCAGCCGTTGAGTGCCAGGCGCGTCGCCAGGGTGTAGACGAAGGGGCGAAACCCCACGCCTTGCACTACCCCGGTCACGGCGATGTGATACGCTACCACGTTATTGTTCCGTCAGAAGGAACCCTTGCGAAGGTTTCCGAACCTTCGCAAGGGTAGATAATCCAGGAGGAAATTATGCGCAGTGATAGTGCCAAGAAGGGATTCGAGCGCGCCCCGCACCGCAGTTTGTTCTACGCGACGGGGTTGACGCCGGAGGAATTGGAACGCCCGATCATCGGGATCGTCAACTCGTTCAACGAGATCGTGCCGGGGCACGTCCACTTGAACAAGATTGCCGAAGCGGTGAAGGCCGGCGTGCGGATCGCAGGGGGGACGCCGCTGGAATTCAATGTCATCGGCGTGTGTGATGGGATTGCGATGGGCCACATCGGGATGAACTACTCGTTGCCCACCCGCGAATTGATCGCCGATTCGGTGGAGTCGATGGTGGATGGACACGCCTTCGATGCCCTGGTCTTCATCCCCAACTGCGACAAGATCGTGCCCGGCATGCTGATGGCGGCGGCCAGACTGAACCTTCCTGCCATCGTGGTGAGCGGTGGACCCATGCTCGCAGGCCGCTACCGTGGCCGGGACGTGGATTTCATCACGGTGAGCGAGGCCCAGGGCTCGGCCCAGGCCGGCCTCATCACCGTGGAAGACTTGGCGGAACTGGAGGAGGTGGCCTGCCCCGGTTGCGGTTGCTGCGCTGGCCTTTTCACGGCTAACTCCATGAACTGCCTGACCGAAGCCATAGGCATGGGCCTGCCCGGCAACGGTACCATCCCTGCCGTCTATGCGGCGCGCCTGCGCCTGGCCAAGCAGGCCGGACTGGCGGTGATGCGGCTCCTGGAGAAGGATCTTCGGCCGCGCGACATCATCACGCCGGCTTCGGTCCGCAATGCCCTGGCGGTGGACATGGCTATTGGCGGCTCTTCCAATACAGTGTTGCACATGCTGGCCATAGCCCGGGAAGCGGGGGTCCCGCTGGACTTGGACACGGTGCAGGCGGTGAGCGACTCCACCCCCAACCTGGCGCGTATTAGCCCGGCGGGAGAATCACGTCACCACATGCAGGACCTGGATGAAGCCGGGGGTATCCCGGCGGTGATGGGGGAGTTGCTCTCGCTCGGCCTGATAGATGCCGAGCCGGCCTGCGTTGGAGCCGATCATATAGGGGATCTGGTGAGGGGGAGGAGCACCGGCAATCCCGAAGTCTTGCGACCCGCCTGCGATCCCTACATGGCCACGGGGGGCCTGGCGCTCCTCTGGGGTAGCCTGGCGCCCGAGGGGGCCATCGTGAAGCAGTCGGCGGTCCCGGAGAAACTGCTGAAACACTCCGGACCGGCGCGGATTTTCGATTGCGAGGAGGATGCCGTGGCGGCGCTTGTCGCCGGCTCGGTTGCGAAGGGTGACGTAGTGGTCATCCGCTACGAGGGCCCGAGAGGCGGGCCCGGCATGCGCGAGATGCTTGCCCCCACGGCCACCATCGCCGGCATGGGGTTGGCGGACAGCGTATTGCTGCTGACCGACGGGCGGTTCTCTGGAGGAACGCGCGGAGCGGCCGTAGGCCATATCTCCCCGGAGGCTGCGGCGGGCGGCCCCATCGCGTTGGTGTATGAAGGTGACGTCATCGAGGTGGATATCCCGGGGCGCCTCCTGGAGCTGAAAGTGGATGGGACGGTGCTCGAGGAGAGACGCCGGGCATGGAGTGCGCCCGAGCCGCGCATCAAGGAGGGATACATGGCGCGTTATGCGCGTGCCGTATCCAGCGCGAGTCGCGGAGCAATACTGGACTGAAAAGCGGGCTGCCCTGCGGTACCCCGCTACGAGCGAAACGACAAAGGTGATCAAATGGCGAACATGACCGGAGCGCAAGCACTCGTGAGGAGCCTGGAGGACGAAGGAGTCGATATACTCTTCGGCCTGCCGGGAGGAGTGGTCCTGCCGGTGTTCGACCAACTCTACGATTCTTCCATCCGCACGGTACTCGTGCGGCACGAGCAGGGCGCCATTCACGCAGCGGAGGGCTATGCACGAGCGACGGGGAAAGTGGGGACCTGCATAGTCACGTCCGGGCCGGGTGCCACCAACATCGTGACGGGCATGGCCGACGCCTACATGGACTCGACGCCGCTGGTGGTTATCACCGGTCAGGTGGCCACGAACATGATCGGCACGGACGCCTTCCAGGAGGCCGATATCACCGGCATCACCCTGCCGGTGGCCAAGCACAGCTTCCTGCTGAAGGACGCGCGCAACCTGCCCGAAGTGGTGGCCGAGGCTTTCCACATCGCACGCACAGGGCGGGCGGGGCCGGTGCTCATCGACATGCCCGTCGATGTGTCGCGCCAGGAGATGAACTACGAGGGGCTGGGCCAGGTGCGGCTGCCCGGCTATAAGCCCACCCTCAAAGGCCATAAGCGCCAGATCGAAGCGGCGGCGCGGGCCATCCTAGCTGCCAAGCGACCGCTTGTCTATGCGGGCGGCGGCGTCATCAGCGCGGGCGCTTCCAAGGAACTAGCCCAGTTGGCCAGGGAGAACCTCATCCCGGTCACCCACAGCCTCATGGGCAAGGGTTGCTTTCCGGAGACGGATAAGTTGAGCTTGGGGATGCTGGGCATGCACGGCACGCGCTACGCGAATTACTCCGTCTGCGAGACTGATCTGCTCCTGGCTGTGGGGGCGCGCTTCAGCGATCGCGTAACCGGCAAGCTCTCCGAGTTCGCGCCGCACGCCGCCGTCGTGCATATCGACATCGACCCGGCGGAGATCGGCAAAAACGTCCGGGTGGATATCCCCATCGTGGGCGACTGCCGGCTGGTCTTGAAGGAGTTGAACGAGATACTCGCAAGCCTGCGGGGCAACAAGTCCAGCCCGCGGAGGGACTGGACGGCGCAGGTGGAGGAGTGGAAGCGCAAGTTCCCCATGGGCTACGAGCTGGAGGGCAAACTGAAGCCCCAATACGTGGTGGAGCGCATCTACTATCTAACGAAGGGCAAGGCCACCATCTGCACGGAGGTGGGCCAGAACCAGATGTGGGCGGCGCAATACTACCTGTATAAAGAACCGCGCTCCTTTATAAGTTCAGGGGGGTTGGGGACCATGGGCTATGGTTTCCCGGCAGCCATCGGCGCCAAGCTGGCCTGCCCTGAAAAAACGGTGTTCGATATCGCCGGGGATGGCAGCATCCAGATGAATATCCAGGAGTTGGGCACCGCCATGCAGTACAAAATCCCCGTTATCATCTGCATTCTCAATAATCAGTACCTGGGGATGGTACGGCAATGGCAGGAGCTTTTCCACGAAGGGCGCTACTCTTACACCGACATGAGCCACCAGCCCGACTTTGTTAAATTGGCCGAGGCGTACGGGGCAGTCGGGATGCGGGTCAACCGCACCGAGGATGTGCGGGGAGCCCTGCAGGAAGCCATGCAGATCACCGACCGCCCGGTAATAATAGACTTCTGGGTAGAAAGAGAGGCCGGGGTCTACCCCATGGTTCCACCCGGAGAGTCCATCCTGAATATGCTGGGAGGTGACCTGGATGAATAAGCACACTATCGCGATAACGGTTGAGAATCGTCCCGGGGTGTTGACCCGGGTAACTACCCTGATCCGCCGCCGCGGTTATAATATCGATAGCCTGGCTGTGGGGGCTACGGACGACCCCACAGTTTCCCGAATGACTGTGGTGGTGGAGGGCGACGACGCCATAATTGAGCAGGTCACCAAACAGCTTTATAAACTTATCGACGTAATCAAAGTAGTGGACCTGACCAAGGAACACCTGGTCGCCAGGGAATTGGTACTGATCAAGGTCAAAGCCGACCACAGCGTGAGGCCTGATATAGTGCAGATAGTAGATATTTTCCGGGCCCGCATAGTTGATATCGGCCGGACCTCGCTGATTGTGGAGGCCACCGGTGACCAACGCAAGATAGATGCTCTGGAAGATGCTTTTCGTCCCTTTGGGATACTCGAATTGGTACGAACCGGTAAGGTGGCTATGATCCGCGGTGCCGGCGAAGATAACAGGAGAAAGTAATCGACAAAATATTAAGGAGGCAAACAAAAATGGCGAGAATGTATTATGATGCTGATGCCAATCTGGATCTTCTGATGGGTAAAACAGTAGCGGTGATGGGATTTGGTTCTCAGGGCCATGCCCAGGCCCAAAACCTTCATGAGAGCGGCGTCAATGTGGTGGTGGGTTTGCGCAAACCCACTGATGAAGCCACCGAAAAAGAATGGAACCTGGTCATTGCGGCCGGGATTACCCCCATGAGCGTGGCTGAAGCGGCCGAGGCCGCCGATATCATCCAGATCCTGCTGCCCGATGAATTGCAGGCCCGGGTTTATAACGCCGAGATCAAACCCTACCTTAAGAGAGGCGACGCCCTGGGATTCTCCCATGGGTTCAATATTCACTACGGCCAAATTGTTCCGCCCGATTTCGTGGATGTATTCATGATAGCCCCCAAGAGTCCCGGACACCTGGTGCGGCGCATGTATCAAAAGGGCGCTGGTGTGCCCGGCTTGATCGCAATCCAGCAGGATGCGAGCGGCAACGCCCGGCAGCTGGGTTTGGCTTATGCCAAAGGTATCGGCTGCACCAGAGCGGGGGTCATCGAAACCAGCTTCAAGGAAGAGACTGAGACCGACCTGTTCGGTGAACAGTGCGTACTCTGTGGCGGAGTCACGGAACTGGTCAAATCCGGTTTCGAAACCCTGGTGGAAGCTGGCTACCAGCCGGAGATCGCTTATTTCGAATGCATGCATGAGCTGAAACTGATTGTGGACCTTATGTATGAGGGCGGAATGAGTTTCATGCGTTATTCCATCAGCGACACGGCCGAATGGGGCGATTATACCAAAGGACCGGATATAATCGGTGAGGACACCCGCTGGGCCATGCAGGAGGCCCTGCAGGATATCCAGGACGGCACCTTCGCCAAGAATTGGCTTCTGGAGAATACGGTAGGACGGCCTCAGTTCAATGCTTTAAAACGGCAGAACCAGGATCATTTGATAGAACAGGTGGGGTCGGAATTGAGGGCCATGATGCCCTGGTTGAAGGAGACCAAATAACCCCTGCGCCCAAATACGGTGATATTCAGTCAGGGATAAATCGTGTTTTCCGGCCAAGGTGATTAGATTGGAGGGTTAATTATGGGTGATAAAAACAGGATTTACCTATTTGATACCACCCTGCGCGATGGTGAGCAGTCGCCGGGAGTCAGCCTCAATGTGGAAGAGAAACTGGAGATAGCTTACCAGCTGGCCAGCCTGGGCGTCGATGTCATCGAGGCCGGCTTTCCGATCTCTTCCCCCGGGGACTTCCAGGCGGTCAAGACTATCGCCCAAAAGGTGAAAGGACCGATTATTGCCGGGTTGTGCCGCGCCACCCGGATGGACATAGACCGCGGTTGGGAGGCGGTCAAATACTCGGAATCACCCCGCATCCATACATTTCTGGCGACTTCCGATATCCATCTGCGCCATAAGCTGCAGATAAGCCGGGAGGCTGCCTTGGAACAGGCGGTGGAGGCGGTCAAATACGCCCGCCGGTTTTGCCCGGATGTGGAGTTTTCGGCTGAGGACGCCTACCGCAGCGATGTGGATTACCTAGCCCAGGTGATCGAAGCGGTCATCGAGGCCGGGGCGGGGGTGGTCAATCTGCCGGATACGGTCGGGTATGCGGTGCCGGAGGATTTCGGCGCGTTTATCCGTACCTTCATGGAGCGCGTGTCCAATATCGACCGGGCTATAATCAGCGTCCATTGCCACGACGATCTGGGCCTGGCAGTGGCTAATTCCTTGGCCGGGGTAGTCAACGGCGCTCGCCAGATAGAATGCGCGGTGAATGGGATCGGGGAACGGGCCGGAAATGCCTCCCTGGAGGAGATAGTGATGGCCCTCTACACCCGCAAAGCTTTTTACCAGAAGGAGACCGGCATAAATTATCAGGAGATATTCCCTACCAGCCGGCTGGTGAGCAGTATGACCGGCATGCTGATTCAGCCCAACAAGGCTATCGTGGGCGACAATGCCTTTGCCCATGAGTCTGGCATCCATCAGGATGGGGTTATGAAGGAGCGATCCACCTACGAGATCATGAGCCCGGAGCTGGTAGGGGTATTCAAGAGCAATCTGGTGCTGGGCAAGCACTCCGGGCGCCATGCCTTTAACGACCGGTTGCGGCAGCTGGGATACAACCTGGATGAAAATGAGCTGGACCGGGCTTTCGTCGGCTTCAAGGAAACAGCTGACAAGAAAAAGGAGATAAATGACGACGACCTGCATGCCTTGGTGAAGGATCGGGCCCGGGCGGTTCCGGAGCGTTTCCGTCTGGATTACCTGCAAATAATTGCCGGGACCAGGGTGATACCCACCGCTACCATTCGGCTGGCTATTGAAGATAAGGTTTTCGAGGCCACTGCCACCGGTGCGGGTCCGGTGGAGGCTGGCTGCCATGCGATCGACAAGATTACTGATATCTATGGCAAGATGATCGACTATAAGCTGCAGGCGGTCACCTCCGGCAAGGATGCCCTGGGCGAAGTGACCTCCCGGATCAAGATCGGCGAGAATGTCTATAATGGCCGGGGCTTGAGCACCGACATTATAGAGGCCAGCATCAAGTCCTACGTCAATGCCATCAATAAATATTACTACGATTTGACCTTGAACTCCCAGGAGTAAAGGCATTTTTGGAGGGACATTTTATGGGAATGACAATCAGCCAGAAGATACTGGCCGTCCATGCGGGACGAGAGTATGTGGAAGCGGGCGAACTGCTCAACTGCCAGGTGGACGTTATCCTGGGCAATGACGTCACCGCCCCGGTGGCCATCGCCGAGTTTAATAGATTGGGGCGGGAGCACGTCTATGCCAGTGACAGCATTGTTTTGGTACCAGACCACTTTACCCCCAACAAGGATATCAAGTCGGCCGAGCAAGCCAAAATCCTTCGTGATTTCGCCCGCCAGCAAGGTATCCGGAACTATTTTGAGATCGGGCAGATGGGCATTGAGCATTGTCTGTTGCCAGAGCAGGGACTAGTGGCGCCCGGCGACCTGATCATCGGCGCTGATTCCCATACCTGTACCTACGGCGCCTTAGGGGCATTCGCCACCGGAGTTGGCTCTACCGATATGGCGGCCGCCATGGCGACCGGGGAAGCCTGGTTCAAGGTACCGGAAAGCATCAAGTTCATTTATTTTGGCCAGCCCCCCCGCTGGGTCGGCGGCAAGGACTTCATCCTCCACGCCATTGGCGACATTGGGGTGGATGGAGCACGCTACATGTCGATGGAGTTTACCGGTGAAGCCATTCGCGGTCTGTCAATGGACAACCGCTTCTCCATGGCTAACATGGCTATCGAGGCCGGGGGCAAAAATGGCATCATCGCCGCCGACGATATAACCATGGCTTATATAAAGGACCGGGTGAAAAGGCCCTACCATATTTATCAATCCGATGACGATGCGGTTTATGCCCGCATTATTGAATATGACGTATCCAAGCTGGAGCCGGTGGTGGCCTTCCCCCATCTGCCCGAGAACACCCGTCCGGTCAGCCAGGCAGGCGAAGTGTGGCTAGACCAAGTAGTGATTGGCTCCTGCACCAACGGCCGCATTGAGGACCTGCAGACGGCGGCCGAGATCCTGAAGGGACATAGGGTCTACTCCGGCCTGCGCCTGATTATCCTGCCTGGTACTCAGGCTATTTACCTAGAGGCCCTGCGGCGCGGGTACATAGAAACGTTTATCGAAGCCGGGGCGGCAGTCAGCACCCCCACCTGCGGACCATGCCTGGGTGGACATATGGGCATCCTGGCCAAGGGAGAGAAGGCCCTGGCCACTACCAACCGGAACTTCGTGGGGCGCATGGGGCATCCGGAGAGCGAGGTCTACTTAAGCAATCCGGCGGTAGCTGCAGCCAGCGCCATCAAGGGCAGGATCACTCCGCCATGGGAGGTTTAAGAAATGAAATTTACCGGCCATGTATATAAATTCGGTAGCAATATTGATACCGATGCCATAATCCCGGCCCGCTACCTCAACACCTTTGACCCGGCCGAACTGGCCCGGCATTGTATGGAGGATGCGGATCCCGGTTTCCCCAGCAAAGTCAAAGCCGGCGACATTATCGTGGCTGACAAGAATTTTGGCTGCGGCAGTTCCCGCGAGCACGCGCCCATAGCCATTAAAGGGGCGGGGGTGGCCTGCGTGGTAGCTGATTCTTTCGCCCGCATCTTTTATCGCAATGCTATCAACATTGGACTGCCCATTCTGGAGTCGCCGGAAGCGGCAGCTGCAATTCAGGAGGGCGACGAGATTGAGGTCGACCTGGAGACGGGCTTGATTAAGAATCTCCGCAGCGGTGAAGTGTATCAGGCCACCCCTTTCCCGGAATTCATGCAGAGGATAATGGCTCAGGGCGGGTTAATAAACTATGTGAAAGAATCCGAGTAGGATCCGAAAGGAGAAACCCGATGTATAGAATTGCAGTCCTTCCCGGCGACGGGATTGGAGTGGAGATAGTACCGGAAGCAATCAAGGCCCTGATGGCAGTGGGAAAAAAGTGCAGCCATCAGTACCTATTCACCGAAGCCCTTATCGGCGGCGCTGCCTATGATGCAGTAGGTCATCCTCTCCCTGAGGCTACCTTGGAGATCTGCCGGCAATCCGACGCTGTCCTGCTGGGAGCCATCGGCGGTCCCAAGTGGGATGATCTGCCGGTCCACCTGCGGCCGGAGGTAGGCGCCTTGCTGCCCCTGCGCAAGGAGTTGGGGTTGTATGCCAACCTCCGTCCCTGCATACTGTTTCCCGGACTCTTGCAAGCGTCAACCCTGAAAGAAGAAATCATAACCGGGGTGGACTTGATAGTGATTCGGGAACTGACTGGAGGGCTTTACTTTGGCGAGAAGAGTCGGGAGAAAACTCCCGATGGCGGGGAAAAAGCCACCGACATCCTAAGCTATTCGACCTATGAGATAGAGAGGATAGTTCGTTTTGCCTATAATGTGGCCCGCAAACGTCACCGCAAGTTATGCTCGGTCGACAAGGCCAACGTCCTGGAAAGCTCCCGGCTGTGGCGGGAGACCGTTACCCGCCTGGCTTCTGAATATCCGGAAGTTGAGACCACCCATATGTATGTTGATAACTGCTCGATGCAGTTGATCCGTAATCCGCGCCAGTTTGACGTAATCGTCACCGAGAACATGTTTGGCGACATTTTAACCGATGAGGCTTCCATGCTTACCGGTTCCATCGGTATGCTGCCCAGTGCCTCGATCGGCGGGCAGGTAGGGTTATACGAACCCTCCCATGGCAGTGCCCCGGATATCGCCGGGCAGAAGAAAGCCAACCCGCTGGCTACCATTCTGTCGGCGGCCATGATGCTGCGCTATTCATTCGACTTGGAAAGTGAGGCCCGTTTGATCGAAGCGGCTGTCCGCCAGGTGATGGAAGACGGGTATCGCACTCCGGATCTGATGGAAGAGGGCAAAACCCTGGTCGATACAGTCCAGATGGGCGATTTGGTTCAAGAAGTGATACTGAAAAACTAAGGAGGGCTCCGCATTGGGGATTATGAATTGGATGTAAAAGTATATGATGTAACCCTGCGCGACGGCGCCCAAGGGGAAGGTATATCCTTTTCGGTGGACGATAAGATCAAGATTGCCCGCCGGTTGGACCGTCTCGGCGTCTCCTATATAGAGGGGGGCTGGCCGGGCAGCAATCCCAAGGACCTGGATTTCTTCCGTCAGATGAAAGAATATCGGTTGGAAAACGCCCAACTCAGCGCCTTCAGTTCCACACGCCGACCTGGCATCAGTGTCAAACATGACAATAACATTACTGCCTTGCTGGCAGCGGAGGTGCCGGTAGTGGCCATCTTCGGCAAATCCTGGGACTTTCATGTCCTGCGGGCTCTGGAAACGACCCTGGAGGAAAATCTCAGCATGGTCCGGGAGACGGTATTCTTTCTAAAGGACAAGGGCCTCGAAGTGGTATTCGACGCCGAGCACTTTTTCGACGGCTTCAAACACAATCCCGACTATGCCCTGCAGGTGCTGGGTGCTGCCGCTCATGCCGGGGCCGATTGCCTGGCATTGTGTGATACCAATGGCGGCACCTTGCCCTGGGAATTGGCGGACATAATCAGGAAGGTGCAGGCGGAGATCAAGATCCCGCTGGGCATACATGCCCATAATGACTCGGGCTGCGGGGTAGCCAATTCCCTGGCAGCATTGAACATGGGCTTTACACAGGTGCAGGGTACCATCAACAATCTGGGAGAAAGGTGCGGCAACGCCGACCTGTGCTCCATCATCCCCAATTTGGAACTGAAGATGAACAAACGCTGTCTTCCTCCGGGTAACCTCAAACGGCTGACCGAGGTGAGCCACTACGTCAATGAGATAGCCAACCTGCCCAGTCCGAATAATCAGCCTTTTGTGGGACACGGTGCTTTCGCCCATAAAGGCGGTATTCATGTCAGCGCCCTCTTAAAAGATTCGGCCACCTATGAACACATCAACCCGGAGGATGTTGGTAACCATCGTCGGGTGCTGGTATCCGAACTGGCCGGCATCTCCAACCTGCTCTATAAGGCCAAGGAGCTCAAGCTGGATGTTAACAGCTATGACGCCCAGACCCGGGCGGTGATTAAACAGATCAAGGAATTGGAGAACCAGGGATTCCAGTTTGAAGGCGCCGATGGTTCATTGGAACTGCTATTGCGCAAGGGCTTCGGGCAGTTGGGTGATTATTTCCAGCTCAAAAACCTAAAGATCATGCTGGAGAAGCAAGAAGGCAGCGATTTCGTGGCTGAAGCCTTCATCAAAATACAGATAGGTGACCAGGTAGTGCACACCGCCGCCGAAGGCGACGGGCCGGTTAATGCCCTAGACAATTCGCTGCGCAAGGCCCTAGCCGAGGTATACCCGGAGATAAGCGAGATGCACCTGTCGGACTACAAGGTAAGGGTCCTGGACGGCAACCGGGGTACAGCGGCCCGGGTGCGGGTATTGATAGAGTCGGCCAATGAAGCGGAAAAATGGAGCACGGTAGGGGTTTCGGAAAACATCATCGAGGCTTCCTGGCAGGCGCTGGTAGACAGTGTCAATTACCTGCTGATGAAGGAGAGATTGCCTGCCGATGAACCTTAGGCCAGATGGCTCCGGCCTGATCAAACCAAGGCCGGGACCAAAACGCAGCCCCAGACTTAATATGGCGTGGAAATGAATGCAGTCCCGGTCAGAATTGATCTGACCGGGGCTCTGGTCGTTGGGGGGATGTTACTCTGGAAAGGATGATTATCATTGGCCTTTAATAGCCACGGCATCCGAAGATATTCGAAACTACCAGGAATGTTGGCAGTATTCAGCGAACTTTGCTAAAGTAGAACTTGAGGTGATAAGAATTGAAAGCGATGATTATGGCAGCCGGGGTCGGAT
>DCVI01000112.1 GCA_002327315.1 Syntrophaceae bacterium UBA2192
GAGCAACAGACCCCGTCTGGGGACGGGGTTATCGATGAAAGGAACATGCTTATAAAATCCTCCCCAACCCTCCTTTTTTAAAGGAGGGTGCCTGAATCTTCCCCCTTTGAAAAAGGGGGATAGAAGGGGATTTTCCCCTCTGTAAATTGGCGCTGTTCATTAGGAGGAGCGGAGCGACGAAGCAATCTTCGTCATAGAATCGCCGCAGATATCTCAAAAGATCTCAAACGTGGATCGCCACGCCTCGCGAGGCTCGGCTCGCGATGACATTTTTACTATATCTTACTTTCTTCACTCAGACACTCAGGCACTTTCTTCACTTCTCCAGCACTAGCCACTAAACACTTCTTCACTGCCGCGCAGCGGCCCTGCACCTTCCCCCTTGCATTCGCCCGCCCTTTTGTTCATAATTCCCTCATCACTTCTTACTGTTGCTGTCGTGGTTCATCTCTCCATCACTTAACCCTGATTGAAGCATACACGGGACCGTCCCGAACTTTCGGCAAGATCTCTTTTTGTGAGGTTTTCCATGAAGGCGCTCGGAATCTGCGTCGGGGCATCCACGATCACCATGGCCGGTCTCGAACGCAACGGAAGCGGAGGGATCGCGACGCTGGACGTCCGCGTCGAACCCCACCACGGAAACCCCCGCCGCTACCTCCTTGAGATGTTGAACGACATCGACGCGAGCCGCTACGACCGGGTGAGCGTTACGGGGAGGCGTTTCCGCCAGTTTCTCAACCTCTCCTCCATCCCCGAGCCCCAGGCCGTGGAGCAGGCCCTCGTCCACCTGAACGGCCGGGGCGAGAACCTGGAGGCCGTCGTCAGCGCCGGCGGCGAGACCTTTCTCGTCTACGCCCTGGACCGTGACGGGCGCATCTCGACGGTCCACACGGGGAACAAGTGCGCCTCCGGGACGGGCGAGTTCTTCCTCCAGCAGGTGAAGCGCCTCGGCATGGACGTGGGCGAGGCGACGGGGCTTGCCCGGTCACAGAGCCCCTACCGCGTCTCGGGCCGCTGCAGTGTGTTCTGCAAGAGCGACTGCACCCACGCGGCCAACAAGGGCGTTCCGAAGGGGAGGATCGTGGCGGGCCTGTGCCAGATGATGGCGGGAAAGATCGTCGAGATCCTCCACCAGGTGCCCCGTCGCGACATCATGGTCATCGGCGGCACGGCTCGAAACGACGTCGTCATGGACCACCTGCGCCAGGAGATCAAAAACCTTCAGGTCCCCGACGAGGCGCCCTACTTCGAGGCCCTGGGCGCAGCACTCTGGGCCCTCGAAAACGAAACGTCGCCATTCCCGGGCGCAGGAAAGCTCTTCCGTGACGAGGAGAGCTCCTTCACGACCCTGCAGCCCCTGGACGACTTCCGTGACCGGGTGGAATTCAAGCCTGCGCGGCGGGGCGAAGCGGGGGCAGGGGAGCGGCTTATCCTCGGGCTCGACGTGGGCTCGACGACGACGAAGGCCGTCCTGATGCGCGACATCGACCATGCCATCGTGGCCTCCGTCTATCTGCGGACTGACGGCGACCCGGTGCGGGCCTCGCGCGAGTGCTACCGGGCCCTGATCGATCAACTGGGCCCCCTTGCCGAACAGGTACAGATCGAGGGCCTCGGCGTGACGGGCTCCGGCCGACAGATTGCGGGCCTGCACGCCATGACGGAGGGGATTATCAATGAGATTGCCGCCCACGCCGCCGCGGCCGTTTTCTTCGATCCGGACGTGGACACGATCTTCGAGATTGGCGGCCAGGACGCCAAGTACACCTATATCACCCACGGTGTGCCCTCGGACTATGCCATGAACGAGGCCTGCAGCGCCGGCACGGGATCCTTCCTGGAAGAGGCGGCGCGGGAGTCGCTCAACATCGGCATGGAGGAGATCGCCGGGATCGCCCTTGCCGGAAGGCGGCCGCCCAACTTCAACGACCAGTGCGCCGCCTNNGCCGTGGGGCGAAAGGTCTTCCTGCAGGGCGGGGTCTGCTACAATCGCGCAGTCCCCATGGCCATGGCGGCCGTCACGGGCAGGCATATCATCGTCCCGCCCGACCCCGGCCTCACGGGCGCCTTCGGCGTGGCCCTGGAGATCCGGCGCCGACTCGAGCTTGGCCTGGTGCGCAGGCAGTCCTTCTCGCTTGCGGCGCTGCGGGACCGGGACCTTCAGTACGACTCTCCCTTCATCTGCAACGGCGGCGCCGGCCGGTGTGACCGCCGCTGCGAGATCGCGCGCATCCTCATCGACGGGAAGATTCACCCTTTCGGCGGGGCCTGCAACCGCTGGTACAATCTTCGGCTGGCCCGCAGGGAGGACCCCGAGGGTCTCGACCTCGTCCGCCGGTGGGAGCGACTCGCCTTCGACAAGGCGGACGTGGTGATGGACCGGCCCGCCGGTGTCGTCGGCCTGAACAAGTCCTTCTTTACCGACACGTGCTTTCCCCTGTACAGGCGATTCTTCGAGGAACTGGGCTTTGCCGTCGCCCTGCCCGAAACGATCCGGCAGGAGGGCGTGGACCGCAGGGGCGCGGCCTTCTGTTACCCCGTGGAGATCTCCCACGGCTTCCTCGAGGATCTGCTGGAACGGAGGATCGACTGGCTCTTCCTGCCGCACTTCAAGGGGACCGCGCCGCGAAACGGCAACGGGCGGGTACTGGTCAAGAGCATTACCTGCCCGCTCTCGCAGGGTGAGCCCTACTACCTGGGCACGGCCTTCAAGGACCACCCGGCCTATCTGGCCCTGAAAAAAGCCGGTCGCATCCTGTCTCCCGTCATCGATTTCTCGAAAGGGTATGAGGCCGCCGAGAGTGCATTTCTCGAAATGGCCCGCGCCCTCGGAAAGACGGTCCGGGAGGGCAGGCGGGCCTACGCGGCAGCCGTTCAGACCCAGAGGGCCGTTGAGGCGGCAATGCGGGAGGAGGGCCGCAGGGCCCTCGAGGAGCTCGAGGCCGATCCGGCCGCGTTTGCCGTCGTCGTCTTCGGGCGCTCATACAACGCCTTCGTCTCCGAGGCCCACATGGGGATCCCCCGAAAGTTCGCCACGCGGGGCGTCCGCGTCATCCCCATCGACATGCTCCCCACCGACGACGAGCCCGTCCACGAGCAGATGTACTGGTCGGCGGGGCAGGCCGTTCTCAAGGCGGCAGGCTTCGTGGAGCGCCACCCGCAGCTCTTCGGCTGCTACATCACGAACTTCTCCTGCGGGCCCGACTCGTTTCTGATCGGGTTCTTCCGGGACATCATGGGCGGCAAGCCATCGCTCACCCTGGAGCTCGACAGCCACGTGGCCGACGCGGGACTGGAGACGCGGATCGAGGCCTTCCTCGATATCGTGAAGGCCTGGCGGGAGCTGAAGAGAGGAACGCACGCCGTCGCGGCGAGCCCCCTGCGGAGCTTCGCCCCTTCGCGCTTCGACTACCGCAACCAGCGGGTCATCGACTCGAGGGGAAAGGAGCACTCTTTCTTCGACCCCCGGGTGCACCTCCTCTTTCCGTCCATGGGCCGCTTCAATACGGAGGCCCTGTGTGCCGTGTTCCGCAGCCTGGGCATCCGCAGCTCCTGCCTGCCCCCGGCCGACGAGCGAGTCCTCGAGTGCGGCAAGGGCCACACCCTGTGCAAGGAGTGCCTGCCGCTGCAGCTGGTGACGGGCGGCCTGATGAAATACCTCGAGGGGCGCGAGAGCCGTGACGAGCTGCTCCTGTACGTGATGCCCACCACCTCGGGACCATGCCGCTTCGGACAGTACGCCCCCTTCATCGAGGGCGTCGTGGAGAAGCAACGTATCCCCGACGTGGCTCTCTTTTCACTTTCCGGCGAGAACAGCTACTCGGACTTCCACGGCAGCTCCTTCACGAAGAAGGCCTGGACGGGCATCGTGCTGGCCGACGTCATGCAGGACATCTACTCGGCGCTGCTTGCCTGTGCGGCTCAAAAGCCCAGGGCGATGGAGGTCTTCTGGCAGGAATGGTCGCGCCAGCTGGGGGTCCTGGAGCGGGGCTGCGAGCCGCCGGTTCTGCAGGAGGTGTTGCAGCGCTCCGTCGAGGAGCTCGCACGAATCCCCCTGCGACGCAGCCTCGCCGAGACGCCCGTCATTCTGCTCACCGGGGAGATCTTCGTGCGCCACGACGAGCTGTCGCGGCAGTACATTGTGGAGCGTTTTGCCGAAGAGGGGTTTGCCGTCAAGGTGTCGAGCGGCATGGAGTGGATCTACTATACCGACTGGTGCTACGCCAACGGGATGACGGCCGACGACATCACCTTCCGCCAGTGGCTCCAGCTTCTTCTGCGTCAGACGGTGATGAAACGCCAGGAGCGCCTCCTGAAGGGTATCATGAAGGGCTCGGGTCTTCTTCACCACCGCCTCGAGAACGTGGGCCGCCTCATCGACGGGGTGCGCCACCTCATCAGCCCGCGGCTTGTGGGCGAAGCGATCCTCACGGTGGGGGCCTCACTCACGGAGGTCCTCGAGGAGTACTGCGGGGTGATTGCCATCGGGCCCTTCGGGTGCATGCCGAACCGGATTGCCGAAGCGATCCTCTCCCGGGAGATGAGCCGGGAAGGGAAGAAGGCCCTGAAAGGAAACAGTGAAAAGGCTCTAAGACTCCTGGAGCGGTTCGACCACCTGCCGTTTCTCGCCGTCGAGAGCGACGGGAGCCCCTTTCCGCAGATCATCACGGCGAAGCTCGAGACATTTATCCTCCAGGCCCGGAGGGTCCACGAGGCGATGCGTGCTGCGGCCGTCGTTAAAAAAGAAGAGAACCTCCCCCCTCCCACGTCGGGAGATTCCCCTTCGATGAGGCCCGGCATGGATCCGGGCAATAAAAAAGGGGAACCTCCCCCCCTCCTTCCACAAAAAAAGGGAGATTCCCCAGGGGATGGCCCGGGACGAACCCGGGGCGAGAACGACAATCTCAGGTCAGGACGCAGGGCGTTCCATGGCTGACGGTTGCGGTTTTCTGCGCCTGCGGGAAAAAGACAAAGGCCAAACCGGCTAGAAACAATAAGGCCCCTCCTCAGGTTCTCCTTCCTTCAAACCCCCCTCCGGCACTCACCGGCGATCTCTCTCCAGGTGACTCTGACTCTCTCCGGGCAGTGGTCTGGCCTTTGTCTGCGGGNNTCTCGGTAGCGTTTCTTAGGGAATCTACGAAAAAAGTAGTAGCCCGATGCGCAGGTTGCCTCTTATGAACAACTTGCAAGGAACGCATGCGGCCTGCTTTCAGCAACCCCAGATGGTCGAAAATTCACGATTTCGTCGGAAATATTAACACTTCATGTTTTCTGCCTAACTCTCTATCCCGATTGGAAAAAGCAAAACGAAGCTCTTTCGCGCCCCAATAATCGTCGGGATACTTTACAGAATGGAGAAGGCTTTTCGAAGGTGACTTCAGCTCTGACTGAGAAATTATCGCAGAAAATAACATCATTACAAGCTGTTAGGATGAACACACGATGGCGGGAATGTCCAGGTACATTGGTTGCATTTGTTTTATATGTAAATGAATGACTGGAGGTTAGTAGCGTGAGGGATTAACTGACCGGGGCTTGGCACGGAAAGGAGGGACAGATGAAAAAGCTCAATTGCCTGTGTGTATTAATTTTCGCCGTGGTGCTGGTTACGGTGATACCGGTCCAGGCGGATGTCTTCTACGGGAACAATGTTACCAGTATCATCAGGGGCACGACACCGGGTGATTTCCCCGGCCAATACTACGGAGGGACCTATCCAGGGTCCTATCCTGTAATTCTGACCGAGGCAGAGGCCAAGGCAGCCGTTCTCGGCGCCCCCGATACGAAGTTCCTGAGCTTTCCGGGCGGTGGAGAAACGAATTCCTACGTCGAAGTCAGCTTTCCCGGGACGTTTTTCAGCAGTGCCGACCTGATCGTGACGGAGATGGCAGACAGCAATGAGTCGGCGCGGCTGTTTCTCTGGTTTGCGGACCTCAGCGGAAATCTGCAATTCAATATTACTACGGGTGCCAGCAACGATATCCTGGTCGACCTGTCAAGTTACAGCGCCTTGATTGACGGTAAAGGAGGGATTTACAAAGTCGGTGTGATGGGGCTTGACCAAAACGGAGCTTCCAAGGGCTTCGACCTCGACGCGGTCGGCGTCCGTGTTGTACCCGAGCCTCTCACCCTTCTGCTTCTCAGTCTGGGGCTTGTGGGCATTGCGGGCTTGAGAAGGAAGCATTGATCCGAATTCCATTCAAGCGCCGGAATAATAAAAGGCAGGGGATGATCCCTGCCTTTTTTATGCCCAGTGCCCAGTGAGGTGGAAAAGACCGCCCCCTCAGAGCAGGATCCAGGCGCGGAAAGGGGTTATTTCACGATGAAGGTGACCGAGTCGGCCACGCGATTCTCCCCGTCGACGAGCGAGAGCACGTGCCTGCCGCGCTCGGGCTTCCAGAGCAGCGAGGCCGACGAGCCGATCGCTTTCTCGTCGAGGCGCCACTCGTGGGTGTCTCCGGCAAACCGGCCGACGAAGGAGACCCGCTGCAGCTCTGCGGGGATGTCCGGGTCGAGGGTGATGATCGTCGCGGGCTGCGGGTAGACGATCCGGGCGATCTCATGCCGGGTCTCCCGGGCGATGGCCTCCTGCGGCTGAGTTCCCGCAATGAACCATTCGGTCCGCGGGGGTTCCATGTTTCCCCGGAAGGTCACCTGCTTTGCTACGACCCCGGGTGCGGCTTTGGGCGCTTTCGAGGCGGAGCGCCTGTGAAGGTGATTCATGACGTCGAGCCAGACCGGCGCGGCGCCCGCCATTCCCGAGACATTCCACATAGGCTCGCCGGAGAAGTTTCCCACCCAGACGCCGACGGTGTAGCGTTCCGAGTAGCCCACACACCAGTTGTCGCGCATGTCTTTGCTCGTGCCCGTCTTCACGGCCGTCCAGAAACGGGTGGCCAGAGTGTTCTCCAGCCCGAAGGTCGCACTCCGGGCCTCTCGGTCCGAGAGGATGGCCGAGACGATGAAGGCCGCCCGCCCGTCCATGACGGGTACAAGCCCCTCCCGGGCATCTGCCGCCGCAAGCCTCAGCGCGCTCCAGCGCCCGCGGTTTGCCAGCGTTCTGTACGCGTTCACCAGCTCATAGAGGGTCACGTCGGCCGAGCCCAGCGCCAGCGAGAAGCCGTAGTAGTCCGCCTCATGCTCCAGGCTCGTCATCCCGAGGGCCCGGAGCTTCTCCACGAATGCATCGGGGGTCACGAGCATGAGGGTCCGGACGGCGGGGATGTTGAGCGAGGACGACAGGGCCGTCCGCAGGCTCACGGGGCCGAGAAATTCCCGGTCGTAATTTTCCGGGATGTAGAGCCCGCCCGCCGTAGGGATCTGCAGGGGCGAATCCTCCAGGATGGAGGCGGCCGTCAGGAACTCCTTCTCGATGGCCAGGCCGTAGAGGAAGGGCTTCAGCGTGGAGCCCGCCTGCCGCAGGGCACGGATGCCGTCCACGTGGGGCGCGCTCGAGGCTCGGCCCTGGTTGGCCGCATAGGCGAGGATGTCCCCCGTGGCATTGTCGACGACGAGGACCGCGCCGTCGCTCACATTTCTGTCCCTCAGCTGCCCGAGTTGCTGGTTAAGGGCCTCGAGGGCAAAGATCTGAATCCCCCCGTCGAGGGTGCATCGGGCCTGCTCCCCTTCGCCCCGCAGCAGCAACCGCGCCACGTGGGGGGCGAGTGCCACCTGGGGCCGGATCCGGTAGGGGCGTCCGAGCGTCTGAGCGGTGAGCGCTGCGATCTCTTCGGCGGTCGTCTCCAAGCCCGTCCGGGCGGCCAGTCGCAAGGCCCTGCGCGTCACTGCTTCCACCGCCGTCCTTGCGGAAGGGATGAGCGATGCCAGGATGAGCGACTCCGCTTCGCTCAGACCCGAAGGGTCCTTGTCGAAGAGCCCGCGCGATGCGGCGGCGATCCCCTGCAGCTCTCCCCGGAACGTGATGAGGTTCAGGTAGGCCTCGAGGATCTCGTCCTTGGACCAGGCCCGCTCCAGCGCCAGGGCTGCCGAGACCTGGCGCAGCTTTTCTTTCAGGGTTCTCCTTGCGCCGCGAGGCGTCGCGGTTTGGTCGAGGCGCGAGGCAAGCTGCATGGAGATGGTGCTTGCGCCGCGGGACCCGCCCGA
>DCVI01000157.1 GCA_002327315.1 Syntrophaceae bacterium UBA2192
TTTATGAACGTTACAGGGTACTAGTCACTTCTTCACTCGCGCTACGCGCGAGCCTCGTCCCTGGTCCCTTTTTCTTCTTCACTCAGACACTCAGACACTTAGACACTCAGGCACTTTTCCCATCACTAGCCACAAGCCACTAAACACCAGCCACTTCTTCACTCATGTCAGCGACTGCAGGTACGTCGCCAGGTTCACCTGGTCGTTGGTGATCTTCAGCTTCTTCCGGATGTTCTCGCGATGGCGGTTGACGGTCGCCGCGCTCACTCCCCGGAGATGCGCGATGTCCTTGGTGCGCATGCCGTTGCGGATCATGTTGCAGACGCTGATCTCCGTGGGGGACAGCGAGTGATAGTGGTTCACGACCTTGCTGATGAAGGGCGACGTCATCTCCTCGAGGCTGTTGCGCAGGATCTCCAAGTACTTGCGCTGGCCCTTCGGGACCTCGACGGACAGGGCGTGGAGGATCGGCATGATGACCTTCTCGACGTTGATCTGCATGTCGCGGTAGACCTGCTTCTTTTCGTCCTCGATTTTTGCGAGAACGGTGCGGAGGGCCGCGTTGGCCTCCTGCAGGGCCAGACGCTCCAGTGAGAGCTGCTTGTTGATCTCCTGGAGCTCCTTTTCCGCGGCGATCCTCACGGCGATGGCGCCGATCCTCATGGCGAGCTCGTCGAGGAGCACCCGCTCCTCCTTCAGGAAGGGCCCCTCGTCCGCGGCGGGACGCTCCTCCAGGTAGAAGATCGTCACATCTCCCACCGGCAGGTTATGGACGAGAACGGGCGATGTCTGCCGCCATTTCGTCATCTTGAAGTCCCGGCTCCTGTAGGTCCTGTCCTCAAGGACGATCCGTGCGCAGGTGATCTCCGGATACTGCCACGAAAGGGGCAGGAGCTCCACGAGGGCCTTCAGGAAGTCGTCCATCGAGTCGTGGTGGCGCTCTGCGAGCCGCGCAATCCCGTATAGGCAGTTCAACTCCTTGATGCGCTCCCGTAACGCAATGTCTATCTTTTCCGGCTCGGTGTCCTCGATAAAGGGGATTCTCCAAAGGTTGGCGAGGTAATCGCGGGGGTTGAAGTCGGACGGGACCTCGCCCTGGGGTCGTTTCGAACGGGTTTCCGCCATCGTGCATCCTCCCCGGTTCAGTCTGGATGGGTATTACATATGCAGTATTTGGGCATATTATTACACATATAAAATAGGCATTGAATGAGTATTATACCCGCATTTACCTTTATCCAATTAACAGTTAATAGGCGACAAGGCAAGAAGAAATACCGCCCAAGGAGGTTCCAATGGCAATGATGAATCTTGATTCCATCCTGGAAGGACGGCGCAGCCAGCCGCACATGCTCGTCGAGGTGATGCTGGATCTGCAGGATCAGGAGGGCTACCTGCCCGAGGAGGCCCTGAAAACCGTGTCAAAAGAACTGGGCGTACCCCTGATCGACGTGTACCGAGTGGCTCACTTCTACAAGGCCTTTTCGCTCAAACCCCGCGGCAAGAACGTGATCACGATCTGCACCGGCACGGCCTGCCATGTGAGAGGCTCCGATCTGCTGGTCAACCAGGTGAAAGGGCAGCTCGGCATCGAGCCCGGCGACACGACTGCAGACGGCCAGATCACCGTCGAGTGCGTCAACTGCGTAGGGGCCTGTGCACTCGGGCCCATCGTTGTCCACAACGAAAGCTATTGCAAAAACATGACGCCCGGCAAGCTGCGCAAGAAGATCGACAAGGCGGCCGGGGTCAAGAAGGAGAAGAAACATGCCTAGGGTCAGTCACGCCAAGGATCTCGAGATCATTCGCACCCAGGTGGATGGAAAGAGAAACAGGGCCCGGCTGGAAATGGTCATTCCCAACGGGACATGCTGCCAGGCCTCGGGCTCTGCAGCCCTTATCGATGCCGTCCGCGCGGAACTGGCAAGGCAGGGTCTCCTGCAGGATGTCGCCCTCCGGGTTACGGGCTGTCTCGGTTTCTGCGAACAGGAGCCGGTGATTCTCATCGAGCCGGGCAACATCCTTTACTGCCACGTGGCGGCGAAGGATGCCGCCGAGATCGTCTCCCGCACGGCGAAGAAGGGCGAGATCCTCGAACAGTTTCTGTTCGCCGACTCTGTTTCGGGGAAGCGAATCCAGCAGGAGTCCGACATCCCCTTTTACAAGGCCCAGACCCGCCAGCTCATCCGGATGCACCGGTTCGTCGACCCCTTCTCCATTGACGACTACATTGCCACCGGCGGCTACAAGGCGATTGCGAAGGTGCTCGCGGGGGTAAAACCCGAGGAGATCATCGCCGAAGTGAAAGCGGCGGGCCTTCGCGGCCGCGGCGGCGCCGGGTTCCCCACGGGACGCAAGTGGGAGGAGGCTCACGAGGCGCCGGGCGACGAGAAGTACGTGATCTGCAACGCCGACGAGGGCGACCCCGGTGCCTACATGGACCGATGCCTCCTCGAGGCCAACCCTCACGAGGTCCTCGAGGGGATGATGATCGGCGCCTATGCCGTCGGTGCAAACAAGGGATACATCTACGTACGCCGCGAGTACCCGCTGGCCGTCAAGCATGCCCGGATCGCCATCGGGCAGGCCCGCGAATACGGACTGCTCGGCGATAACATCCTCGGGTCCAACTTCTCTTTCGACGTCGAGGTTGCACGCGGAGGCGGCGCGTTTGTCTGCGGCGAGTCCACGGCGCTCATGACGTCCATCGAGGGCAAGGTCGGAGAGCCCCGCGCAAAAGACGTCCACACCGTGAAGGAAGGGCTCTGGAACAGGCCCACGGTGCTCAATAACGTGGAGACATGGGCCAACGTGCCGTCCATCATGATGAATGGGGCCAAGTGGTTTGCCTCCCGGGGCACCGAAAAGAGCAAGGGCACGAAGATCCTGGCGCTCACGGGCCAGGTGAAGAACACGGGTCTTGTCGAGGTGGCCATGGGGACGCCGATCCGCACGATCGTGTACGATATCGGCGGCGGGCCCAAGAACGGCAACAAGATCAAAGCCGTCCAGACGGGCGGCCCCTCGGGCGGCTGCATTCCCGAGAGACTGTTCGACCTTCCCGTGGACTTCGACGCTCTCTGGGATGCCGGATCGATGATGGGCTCGGGCGGCATGGTCGTCATGGATGATAAGACGTGCATGGTCGATGTGGCGCGCTACTTCTTGAAGTTCCTCCAGGACGAATCCTGCGGAAAATGCGTCCCGTGCCGCGTGGGCATCGACCGGATGCTCGAGATCGTCACGGACATCGCCGAGGGCCATGGCCGCCCCGAGCAGATCCCCCTTCTCCAGGAACTGGCGGAAACGGTAGCGGAGGCCTCGCTGTGCGGGCTCGGGAAGTCTGCCCCCAACCCCGTGCTCTCGACGTTGCGGTATTTTATCGACGAGTACACGGCGCACGTTCACGGCAGGCAGTGCCCGGCCGGCGTCTGCAAGGCACTCATCACCTACGCCATCGACGCGGAGAAGTGCACGGGCTGCGGCGTCTGCTTGAAGTCCTGCCCCCACGACTCCATCACGGGCGAGAAGAAAAAGGTCCACATCATCGATGCCGGGCTCTGTCAAAAGTGCGGTATCTGTATCAGCGAATGTAAGTTTGACGCCATCACGGTTAAATGACGAGGTGAAAAATGCTGCAATACGTGAATGTTATGATTGACGGGGCCCCCGTGAGGGCGGAAAAAGGGACGAGCGTCCTCGACACGGCGATTCATTATGGCATCTGCATTCCCCATCTCTGCCACATCCCGGGCATCCACGACATGGGCGCCTGCCGCCTCTGCATCGTGGAGGAGGTCAAGAACGGCCGCTCCAAGGTCACAGCCTCCTGCACGCTTCTGGTCGAGGATGGCATGGTCATCAAGAGCAATACGGATAAAATTTTGAAGATGCGCAAGAACATCGCCGAGCTTCTCGTGGCCCAGGCACCCAACTCCAAGGCCATCCAGGACGTCGCCGTACGCTGCGGGGTGAAGGATGTGCGTTACCCCTTCCGCAACGAAAACTGCGTGCTTTGCGGCCGCTGCGTGCGCATCTGCAAGGAGCGGGCGAAGGCCAACGCCCTGGGGTTCATCGGCCGCGGCAAGGACCGCCACGTCGATCACCCGCCGGGCAGGCTCATGGACTACTGCAAGAACTGCAACGGCTGCATCATGTTCTGCCCCATGTCGGTCACCCCCTGCGGCGGTCCCATGAAGAAGGGCCAGGAGAGGCTCTGCGGCCAGTGCGACTCGCAGCTTAACGCTGACGCCCAGAAAATGCCCGGCGTCTGCGTCTGGTGCGAGTTGGGCAAGGGATTCCAGTGCAGCCGCTACCTGGCTGTCTAGAGGACTGCTGGAAAACGCCCGTCTGCGGCGTTTCCCTCATTCCTCGTCCCTGCGGCGTACGACAAAGTACGCCTCAGTCCTCGGAAATCGGGGGCCTTGCATCCGGGCATTTTCGAGCAGCCCGGAGAGACTGGGTTCGGCATCAACGTAAACACACTCATTGAATTAGCGATACTCGTGAAAAGGGAAGGGGGCATCCGGCGATGCCCCCGTTTTTTTTGAGCCGGTCAGGGCCTCAATCAACGGCCCGCCATGTAGACGGAAGGGATTTTCAGCTCATCTGTCTGGTTGTTCCACACCGGGGAAGCGATCTTCCAGGAAGCGCCCGTCTCGATTCGTCTTCCATAGTTTTTTTCTGCGGGAAGGCCTGTTTCGGATCGTGGGGGACGGGCTGCGGTTCCTATACGAAATGGCTCAAGAAAAACGGCGAGAATGTCAATGGTTGAAAGGAGAGTGTTTTCCGCGGCGCCAGGACTGGAAGCTCACCAGGCCGCTGCGGTGAATGCTACTTCAGGTCGGACTTCCTGTAACTCTTCCGGATGCGCGGGTGGGGTCCGGGGAGTTGGAAGATGCTCACCGTCATCTGTTCGGGGTCGATCTCCAGAAGGGCGAAGGTCAGGGGGCAGCCCCGGCTCTCGTCGCTGCTCATGTGCCCGGGATTGATGCAGACGGTGCCGTTGCGGCGGCGGATCTCGGTAATATGAGTGTGACCGAAGAGGAAGATGTCGGCCTTTCCGCTGTCGATGATGGTCTCCGGTTTGATGTCGTCCGCCAGGTCATTGTAGTGGGATTCGGGTGTGTGCGTGAGAAAAATCCGCCAGCCGGCGATCTCGATGAACTTGCGATTGTTCACCTCGGGGTCGGGGTAGTAGGCAGTGTCCCACGTACCCGGGACACGTATGAGCGGGTAGCCCGCCTGCTCCAGGATGTCGGCGTCGTCGTAATAGTCGCCGAGGTGGATGATCCGGTCCACCTTGAAGGTATTCAGATATCTCATGACGCCCCGGATCGCGTCGCGATCGTCATGGGTGTCGGAAATCACCATGATCTTCTGCATGAAACGACGGCACTCTCTCCCTGAAAACAAAGGATTCGCGTGAAGCGAAAAAACCGGCGGGAGTATAGGGGAGGGGCGGGAGGGTGTCAAGAATAAATTCAGGTATAGGGAACAGGGTATAGGGAA
>DCVI01000177.1 GCA_002327315.1 Syntrophaceae bacterium UBA2192
CTCCTGGTGACGCCTTTGGCAGGGTTTGCCCTCCTGACCATGTCCTGTCCGGTCCTGATCCCCGTGATCCTTCTTTTGTCCTGGGGGCTTGCCCGCCTGACCCTCAGGGCGCTTGAGCGGCGATCCTTGCGCTGGACAAACCGCCTGCAGGGGCAGCGAGGGGCCATGCTGGTGACCCTGATTGCCGCCATGGTGACCTTCGCAGCCCTCGGCGCCGTGATGATCGGCATGTTCGGTACCTCGGCCCTGAGCCAGGCCTCCGGCAACAACTCCCAGAGGGCCTACTACCTGGCCGAATCGGGCTTCCGGTATGCCGCGAGCCGCTACATCGCCGTCGATGTGGGGAACGAAACCGCCAACGAAACGGCGCGGGAGACCCTGCTGGAAAGCGAGCTGCACGGGAAAACGTTTTCGCTGGCGCCCGGCGACGGGACGTTCCGGCTCGACGTCTATCCGTATTACTACAAGTCGACGCAGGCGCCCACAGGCAACGAGCTTCCGGCGAAGGTTAGCGGGGGGCTTCCGGGTCTGGAATACAAACCCGGAAGCTGGGTCAAGGTGAGCAAGCCTGGAACGACAACCCCTGAATACATCAGGATCTCAGGCGTGAGCACACTTCCGCCGAGCACCATCAGCTTCTACAGGATCGAGGAGGTCTATCCGCCGTCCGTGCAGAAGGACTGGGGGGCAAGTTTCACCACGGGTTCCCTCGTCACGCCCGTCTGCATACTTGATCGGGATGTGAATGGGCGGAGGCTCATCGGCCCGGACAGCGACGGCCGCTACGATCTGGCCGTCAAGGCTGATTCGGGAGCCCATGCCTTTCCCGAAAAGAACGGGATCTTCATGGTGAAGTTCGAGGGAGAGACAAACCCCAGGATCCTCTCGTACCGGCTGCGCGACATCAGCACCAATCGTTTGAAAGGGATCAGCGACCCCAACGGGGGCAGCCTCCCGACGGGGCCCATGGTGGATCCGGGCTCGGCCCTCCCGTTTACGAACTTTGTCGAACAGACGAAATTCATGCGGGTTGAATCCACGGGCACCTTCGGCACAGGCTCAGCGGCCGTCAACCGGAAAGTCACCTTCTACGCGCCCATTGGCTACGCAAGGGCCACGCCGATTCCCAAGACGCAGCCGCCCCCCGATACCTTTGCAGACCTGTCGAAATGGTTCACGGGTTACAACGTGAGCCACGCGGGGACACAATCCCTTTCCTCCATGTACGGGGGCGTTGCGATGACGGTGGGAAGCCTTGCAGCGACGGGTCCAAGCAATTGCTTGAATACCAGTGAATTCCAGATCGGGCTCAACTGGAGCGGTGCAATCCCCCCCATCCCCCTTTCGACGGAGTGGCTCCGGGCGAGCCGGTATCTCAGCTACGACGTACAGGTGAAGCTGGGACAATTCGCAAATTTTTCCTCTTCTTCGCAGGCCTTTGGCCTCAACTTCCGCATCGACGAAACGGGAAATACCCTGGGGTTGAGCTTCGGCTCCTTTCAGCCGGGACTGGACTCGAACGGTTGCGAAAAAGATTATATCCCCGAAGGGATGATCGCCCCCGCGTCCGGCTATGTGGACAGCACTCCTGTCATTACCCTCTGGGCGAAGCAATACGACAAAATGGACAGCGCCTTCACCGTGGTGCCCAATCCCGGTCCGCAGGTCTGCCTTGGGCACCCGCCGGCCACGACCGGCCATTATACCATTGTCCCTGCGAATCTTGCTGCCTGGGAGACGGGTAACAGGGTCCGGCTGGCGCCGGCGGGCGGGGGCGCCCTTCCCGGGGGGATCGTGGAGAACAGGGATTATTTTACCCGCAAGATCACCACATCGGGTGTCGACTACATTTACCTCTTCGACAGCCGAAGCGACGCAGTGGCCAAAGAAAGCGGCTGCTGGCTGTGGAACGGCCTGCAGGATATGACAAATGCGGGGTCTGGGGCGCGGACGGCCACCAACCAGAACGCCCTCTGGACCAATCTTGCCTATCAGACCCTGACTCCCGGGACTGCCGGAAATGAATTCCTGGGCCTCAGCTCCAGTACGACGTCGATGCAGTTTGTCAAGACCTGGTCGACCGGCCTCGTCCGGCTCATCGAGGCGCCCTCGGTCTCCGTCGTGAGCGGAGGCGGGAGCACCGGAAGCGAGATCCGCAGTGGAGACACGGTCTACACGACAAGCGACAACAGTCAGGCCGGGACCCTCGTGGCGAGCGCCAGGGTGCAAAGAAATCCTGTGTATCGTTCTGCAAGCTCTTCCGTGCGCGATTGGACGGGAGGCAATGCACAGGCCGTTCTTATCCTGGAGGTGCTCAAGGACAGCGGCAACAACTCCCTGCCCCACCTCTTTGGGCAGGGCAAGACTCTTTTTGTGGGCGGCCATCCGGGCGGGCGCAACGCCGGCATTGTGGGCATCCCCGGGAGTTCGACAGATATCGTCTACCGCTCGAGGGACAACTGGATTGCCGTTTACGTGGGTGACATCTCCGGAAAGGAACCCATGGGCACGGACCCCTATGACATCTATCGCGGCCCTCTCCTCCGCACTTCCGTCCGCTGGCCCGTGGACGCTGTGGAAGACACGAGCTCCGGCAACGACTACTTCACGATTGTCCGTTTCGGGAGCTTCTTGAACTCGACGCTCCTGTGCAAGGTCAGTGACGGCATCGGCCTGATGGACATGTCGGGGGTGAACTGCCTGAGCGGTTTCTACTCGAAAACGAACACGGGAACCGCACCCGACATCCTCCGTTTCTCCAGCCCCGATGGGGTGCTGTTCAATAGCCCGTCCAGCGGGTCAAGCCTGCCTGTTTCAAGGGCCGAGGTGGGGCTCCACGCCTATGCGGTCACATCGATATTTTACGACGACTTTGCCATGCAGTTCGGTCCCGGCTACGGGATTACGAGGCAGGGTTTCCTGCTGCCCATCCAGCAGTAACCTTCCGGCGACATGCCTGAACGAAAGCCCGGCCCCGGCCGGGTTTTCGATTTAGTGTCTGAGTGCTTGAGTGAAGAAGAAGAGAAAAGAGGGATTCGGGATTCCGGCATCCGGATTCGGGCCAGGGAATTGGGGACTTAGGAGGCAGATAAAGTGAATAAAGAAACAGTCTTTATCGGAAGCCTGATGCCTGAAGCCTGGAGCCTGGAGCCTGCGCGAAGCGCCTAGGCTTTAGGTCGTCCGAAGTTCGATATCTGCGCAATCAGCTCGTCGATGGAGGCCGTCTCGTCGATGATCAGCGGGGAGCTTCCCCGCTCGGCATCATCGATGGACTGGCTGTAGAGATGATCGAAAGCACCTTCCCGGGCATCCGGGACGGCTTTCTCGCCGTTGCCTCTGCCCGGCTCGGCCGCCGTCTGCAGCCTGCGGACGGGCTCTGCGCTGATGCCGTTTCTTGCGTCCTGGAGGCCGTAACCCATCCCGGTGCTGAAATCCAGGTTTGCCTGGGATCCATAGACGGAGCTTCCTCTGGCCGGTTCCGGCTTCCGGGATTGGACGGGGCGCGGCCCGGCGGGCTCCCCGTCGAACAGCGGCGAGTGGTAGACCTCTTCCTGGGACGATTCCGCAGAAGGCTTGAAGATCTCCTGGGGGGATGCGAAGGAGCTGACCTTGCTCAGGTAGTCCCGGATATAACGCTCGGCCGTGAACATGCCGTCGTTCTTGCCCATCTGCATGGCGCTCTCGATCTGGGGCAGCTTGTTTTCCCGCAGAATTCCCTTGACCGATTGGTTTCCCTTCAGGATGGACAGAACGGGAACGCGGAACCCGGCATCTTCCTTGATGACGAGCTGTTGGACAATGAGCCACTGCAGCGTCGAGGCGACCTGGTGACGGATTTCCTCCTGTGCCTCCACGGGGAAGGAGTTGCACAGCCGGTATAGGGCGTCTTCTGCGTGGGTTGCATGAAGGGTTGCAATCACCAGGTGTCCCGATTCGGCGGCATTGAGGGTGAGCCGCATGACCTCCGGTTCCCTCAGCTCTCCCACAACGATTACATCGGGATCCTCGCGCAGCACGTCGACCAGCCCTTGCTCGAAAGACGGCATGTGGGCGCCCAGTTCGCGCTGTTCGATGAAGGATTTGCGGGAGACATAGCGGTACTCGACGGGATCTTCGAGGGTGACGATGTGGGCGGCCCGGTTGCGGTTGATCTCGTCGACGAGGGCTGCGATCGTCGTCGACTTTCCCGACCCGGTGGCGCCGCAGATGAGCACGAGCCCGGAACGGAGTTCGGCGACCTGTTTCAGCGAGGAGTGAAGGTTGAGTTTCTCCGTGGTCGGCACGGTGCCGGGCAGCAGGCGGATGGCGATGCTGAGGCCGCGCGTCGTGTTGAATACATTGACCCGGATCCGGATGTGGCGGATGGTCATGGCCATGTCGACGGACCAGCGATTGCGCAAAGTCTGCAACTGTCGGGTCGTGAGGACTTTTTTCACGAGCCCGTCAATCTCGCCGTGTGTCCATCGTCCGGAATTGTCGAACTGGATCTGGCCGTTCTTGCGGTAGACGACCGGATGCCCCCCGGTGATGTGCACATCGGAACAGCCTTCCTGAACGGCTGTCACAATGACCTTGCTGAACTTATTCATCCTTGCTTATCCCCCCCGGATCCGATTGAAATCAGCGGTGTAGAATCCGCTGGAAGGCGTGTAGCCGGCAAAAGGATCAAGAGCGCATGATTCCGGCGGGTAAATATTTAGCACGAAACATGCCACTTGCCAGAAGGCAAAGCAAAAAATAGTCTCAGTAAATCAGGCTGTTATAGATTTTGCTTGGGGGGAGGATAACGAAAAGGGGGTCAAAAAAGCGGCAGGGTGCCATGCGGATGCAACCAATGCATCAAATATTGTAGCTTTTACTCTTTGAACTTGCCGGAGTCCCGTATCTGCGCGATCAACTCGTCGACGGTTGCCTTCTCGTCGATCATGAAGTGTTTCTCCGCATCGTCCTCGGGATGGAGGAAGATGACGGACTTCTCGTCGGCAGAAGCTTTTTTGGGTTTCGGGGCCGCAGACTCGGTGTCCCCGTCGAGCAGGGGGGAGTGATAGATCACTTCGCGGGATGCCTCTTCCGACGGCAGGAAGTTTTCCGCCGGGGGGTAGAAGGAGTCCTTCGACGAGAGGTATTCCTTGAGGTATCTCTCCATCGAGTACATGCCGTCGCTCTTGCCGATCTGGATGGCGCTCTCGATCTGGAAAAGCTTGTTCTCGCGGATCATTCCCTTGACGGAGTTGTTGCCCCTGAGGATGGAAAGCAGAGGGACCCTGAAGCCGAACCGCTCATGGAAAATGAGCTGCTGGACCACGATCCAGGAGAGCGTCGAGGCGATCTGGTAGCGAATTTCCTCCTGGGCCTCCATGGGGAAGGAGTTGCACAGCCGGTGCAGGGCGTCCTCGGCATTCGTGGCATGAAGCGATGCGATCACGAGATGGCCCGACTCGGCTGCATTGAGGGTGAGCCGCATGACTTCCGGTTCCCTCAACTCCCCCACGACGATCACATCGGGGTCCTCCCGAAGGACATCGAGGAGCCCCTTTTCGAAGGAGGGCATATGTGTGCCCAGTTCCCGCTGCTCCATGAAGGACTGCTTTGAAGTGAAGCGGTACTCGATGGGGTCTTCCAGGGTTACGATGTGGGCCGAACGGCTTCGGTTGATCTCGTCGATGATCGCGGCAATCGTGGTGGATTTGCCGGTGCCCGTAGCGCCGCAGACGAGAACGAGCCCCGACTGAAGCTCGGCGATCTGCTGCAGCGAGGGATGGAGATTCAGTCGCTGGATCGTGGGGATCACGCCCGGGAGCAGGCGGATGGCCAGGCTCAGTCCCCGAGTCGTGTTAAATACGTTGAGCCGCAGGCGGACATGCTGGATCGTGACGGCGAGATCGACGGACCATTCCCTGCGAAGGATCTGGATTTGCCGCGGTGTCAGCAGTATCCTGACGAGCGCGTCCACTTCGGCATGGGTCCACTTGATGGCGCGCTCCTGCTGGATTTGCCCGTTTTTTCGAAACACCACCGGGTGGGCGCCCGTGATGTGGATATCCGAAACCCCTTCACGGACGGCCGCAGCGATGACGCCGCTGAACTTTCTCATTTCGTCTCCCCGATGACCGGGGTCCTCTACCGGGGAACAAATCCCCGATTATTCCGGGGAAAAAGATCCCTTCCGGGATATCGTCTCTTTTCCGTAATCTCTTGAGCCGAGGCGAGTCCGCCCTAGAACGTCTTCTTGATGTTCGTCAGGATCACAACGTGCTTACGCTCCTCCTCGATGACCTGTTCGAGAAGATCCTGGGCGGAAGCCGTGACGTATTTTTTCATCTCTGAATAATAAAGGACGGAATCCAGTTCGCGCTGAATGGCAAAGTCCAGGGCAGCGATTACGTCGTTGATGCCGGCCAGTTCCTTGGTGGCTCCGGTCGTGAAGACGGCCTTCCCATCGATACTGGCCTGCAGATAGGCCATGTACTCTCCGGGGTAGCTCTCCTTCGGCATAATTGTGTCGATCTTGGAGAACATTTCGGCAAACAATTTCCGGTGTTTTACCTCTTCGGAGGCAAGCCGGGTGAATATCTCGCGAGCCTTGGCGTCCTTGGCAATCGATGCGGCATAGTTGTAAAATTTTTCGCCGTTTTCTTCCATGCGGATGGCGAATTGAAAGATGTCGCTTCCCTGGTAGCTGCTCATACCGTTCCCCCTTCCATAATATTGGGGCGATTATAGATGTCTTTTCTCGCTGTGACCA
>DCVI01000063.1 GCA_002327315.1 Syntrophaceae bacterium UBA2192
CGGCTTCCGCTGCGGGTTCCTGGGCATGCTCCACATGGAGATCGTCCAGGAGCGGGCCGAGCGGGAGCACGGCGTGGAGGTCGTGCAGACCGCCCCGACCGTGCCTTACCAGGTGCTCAAGAAGGACGGCCAGGTGATGGAGGTGGACTCTGCCGGCGACCTGCCCGACCCCAACTACGTCGAAGAGATCCGCGAGCCGATCGTCCGGGTGGACCTGATCGTGCCCACCGAGTCGATCGGGCCGGTCATGCAGTTGGCCGAGGAGCGCCGCGCCACCTACCAGCACCAGGAGCACCTGTCGGCCGACCGGGTTATCCTGACCTACGAGTTCCCGCTGGCCGAGATCATCTACGACTTTTACGACAAGCTCAAGAGCGCCACCCGCGGCTACGGGACGATGGACTACGAGATCATCGGCTTCCGGGCGGACAACCTGGTCAAGCTGGACGTCCTAGTCAACAACAACAAGGTGGACGCCCTGTCGGTGATCGTACACCGGGACATGGCCGAGAAGCGCGGGCGGCGCCTGATCCAGCGGCTGCGGAAGGAGATCTCCCGCCACCTGTTCGAGATCCCGCTTCAGGCGGCCGTCGGCTCCAAGGTCATCGCCCGCGAAACCATCAAGGCCGTCGGCAAGAACGTGACGGCCAAGTGCTACGGCGGCGACATCACGAGGAAACGAAAGCTCCTGGAGAAACAGAAAAAGGGCAAGAAGCGCATGAAGATGGTGGGCACCGTGAGTATCCCCCAGAGCGCCTTTCTGGCCGTGCTGCAGTCGGATAATGACTGAAAGGACGGAAGTTAGGAAGATCGGAAGCGAAGAAGATCAGACGAATAAATACTCCATCCACTCCGCTCTTCCGCTCTTCCGATGTTCCGCTCTTCCCATGCAGGGCGCCGAGATCGAGTGAAACATGAATAGCATCGAGACAACGGAAAATAGCGCTCCGGCGGGATTGTACATCCACATCCCGTTCTGCCGTTCGAAGTGTGCCTATTGCGACTTCTACTCGATCACGGATCGCTCGCAGGCGGCAGGCTATCTCCATGCGCTCTCCCGGGAGATGGAGCAAACCCGCGAATTCGCCCCCCTCTTTGACACGGTGTATGTCGGTGGCGGAACGCCCTCGTGCCTCGACACACGGCAGCTTGCGGAACTCCTCCATCGGGTTCGCAAAACCTTCCCGATCGCCCCGGACGCCGAGATCACCGTCGAGGTCAACCCGGGGGACGTCGATGCGGTTTTCATGCGAGGGCTGCGCGATGCCGGCGTCAACCGGGTCAGCGTCGGGGTACAGTCCTTTGACGACAGCATTTTGAAATCTCTCGGAAGGCGCCACGACGGGCGCGAAGGCCGTGAGGCCGTCGAGGCTGCAAGGACCGCCGGGTTTGACAACATCGGAGTCGACCTGATTTACGGCGTACCCGGCCAGACGTACGAGCTTTGGCGGGAAACGATGGAGGCCGCCCTCGGGTTCAACCCCGAGCACCTGTCCTGCTACGAGCTGACCATCGAGAGAGGCACGCCTTTCCACAGCCGGATTGAGCGGGGCGAGCTCAGCCTCCCCGGTGAAGCACAGGCATACCGGTTTTTCTCCATGACCTCGGAATTTCTCGAACAGCGGGGGTACAGCCATTACGAGGTGTCCAATTTCGCCCGGGAGAACGCTTTCATCTCCAGGCACAACCACAAATACTGGGACCATTCGCCCTGCCTGGGCCTTGGGCCTGCAGCCCATTCTTTCAACGAAAACCGTCGCTGGTGGAACCACCGCTGCCTCGAGCTCTACCTGCGGGATGTCAATGAAGGCCGCGCTCCCCTGGCAGGCAGAGAGGACCTCTCGGCGGAGGAGCTTCAGCTGGAGGCCCTTTATTTCGGCTTCCGGACGAAACGGGGGATTCATGGCCCCGATTTCAGAAAGCGATACGGCATCGATCTGTTCCGGGAGAAAGGTCCCGCCCTGTGCAGCCTTCGGGATGAAGGGTTCGTCACTCTGGAGGATGAATTTCTGGCGCCGACCCGAAGGGGACTGGCCCTGGCGGACCGTCTGTGCCTGTTGTAAATATTTCAAGGAATTGCTTGATTCCTGTCGCGGAATATGAGAATAAATAACGCTTCTGAATCGGCATGATAACTCTCATGAGGTGAAATATGGGCAGTGTCGTCAAGAAACGAAGGAAGAAGATCAGCAAACACAAGTACCGCAAGCGCCTGAAGGCCAATCGTCATAAGAAGCGCTAACGCCTTCAGGGGGATCCTCGCGGGAGATCCGTGGGGTTCCCCGGTGCCGCATCCCGCCTGAGCGACAGGCCCGGTGAATCAAGAGGCAGAGGCCCTGGATCATCCGCCGGCGAAGCATCCGGTCTCGAAGACCATGATCCCGCTGCGACCGGGGGGCCTGGCACCGGGGCATGTCCGGCTGAGGATGCCGGGTCAGGCCGATCGGGATTGGGTTCATGGTTTTTACGCCCCGCGATAAACTGATCCTGTCCGCCATCGCCGCCCTTTTTGCCGTCCGGCTTGTCACGATTCACACGATTCAACTCTCCCCCGACGAAGCGTATTACTGGAACTGGGGTCAGCATCCGTCGCTTGCCTACTCCGACCACCCTCCCATGGTGGCCTGGGTGATGGCTTTCTTCACGGCGCTGGGTGGCAACTCGGAGCCTTTCGTCCGCCTCGGCGGCTTTCTTCTCTCCGCAGCGGCCCTTTTCTTTCTCTTTGACACCGCAAGGACTCTTTTCCCTGCCCGCCGGGAACTTTCCTGTGACGTTCTGCTCGCATTCAACGTGACGCTGCTATTTCCCGCAGGCTGCATCATCCAGACGCCGGACACGCCCATGCTGTTCTTCTGGGCGGCTGCCGCCTGGTGCGGGAGCCGCATCGTGGCGGGCGGGCCCGGGGGGTGGTGGTACGGCTGGGGAGCGGCCATGGGACTGGGCCTTCTGAGCAAGTACACCATGATTCTTCTGGTCCCCTGCACCTTCGGGTTTCTTCTGTTCTGCCCTTCGCTGCGACACTGGTTTTTCCGAAAAGAGCCCTGGCTCGGTCTTCTGTTCGCATTGATCCTCTTCTCGCCCGTCCTTTACTGGAACTCTCAGCACGACTGGCTCTCTTTTACCTATCAGCTCCGACAGGGGTTCTCTCCGAAGCAAAAGGCCGTCCCCCTGAAGCTCCTGGAATACCTCGGCGGCCAGGCCGGTGTGATCACTCCGCTTCTCTTTGCCGCTTTTGTCGGGTACAGCGTGAAGGCTCTCCGGATCAGCCTCGGGAAGGAGCATCCTGCATACCTCTACCTCCTCTTCCTGTCGTGGCCCGTTCTCGCCTTCTTCGGTTTCTCCACGGCCATGGGCAAGGTGGCCGAGGCGAATTGGCCCGCCCCGGCCTACATCGCCGGGTTCATCCTCGCAGGTGCCGTGTTTCATGACGTTTATGCGGCCAGGCCGGCCCACCGGCGTTTCCTCGCCGCCGGTCTTATCGTCGGCCTCCTGATGAGTCTCGTGGTCCAGCTGCATCTGCTGAAGCCCTTTCTGCCCTTCCCCGCTTCTGCAGACCAGACGCGGCAATTCCACGGATGGAGGGAACTTGGCGAGCAGGTTTCCCGCGCCGTCGATGAGCGGCCGTCCGATCGGGGATATTTCCTGGTGTCGGACAAAGGGACCACGGCGGCAGAAGCCGTGTTCTACAGCGGGGCACGGCTGACGGGCGTCGACCTGTTTCAGCCCGAACGCTACGTCTTCCTGGGCAATCTGTCGACCCTGAGGGGAAAGGACGCCGTCTTGGTGCTTCACGGCGCAAGCGAGGCAGGTCTGAAGCGATACGACGGGTATTTCGACTCGATCGAGAAGGCGGGTTCCCACGACAGCCTGTTCAGGGGCGTGAAGATCGACGGTCTCAGCGTTCAACTCTTCATCGGGAAGGGGTTCAAGGGCAGCTGGACTGTGGAAGAAGAAGGTAAGAGGTTGAGAAGGTAGGAAGGTGAGAAAGAGACAGGACCTCCTTTGATTTCTTACCCTCTTACCCTCACACCTTCTAACCTTCCTTCCCGGGACGTGCCTTGAACGTCCAGATGTGATTGATCAGGTAGTTCAGAACCGCCGAGATCACGATGGCGACAAAATTGGCGAGCTCCAGGAACATGTACTGCTTCAGAATGTTCGTGAACAGGATCTGCAGCGCGATGGCGATCGAGCAGGACATGCAATACTGGAGAAACTGCACGAAGATGGATGTCCGGCCCTGAATCTTGCGGTCGCCCCACGTCCACGCCCGGTTCCAGAGAAAGTTGTGCAGCGTGGCGATGAAGATGCCCGTCAGGAGCGCAAGATTCTCTCTCACATAGGCGGAACCGATGGCCTGGTACACAAACTTGTTGGAAAAATGGAGAACGCCGATATTGACAACGGTTCCCGCAAGCCCGACGGTGCCGAACTTCGCGAAACGCTGCTTCACCAGCCACTCTCCCCCCGGGAGCCGGGAAACGGCGTCCTTTACGGCTTGCTTGAACCGCAATAAGCCGCTCATCGAACCGCTTCCTTCCACAGCATCTCCAACGCACAGGCCAAGACGGTGTCCGGCTTTATGACCTTGAGGCACTGATTGTCCCCGTCGCAGGGAGAATTGCGGTGATTGTAGGCCGTGAGGCACGGTGAACAGGCAATCCCGCTGAAAAACACCTTTGTGGCGGCATCGTTGGGTCCGTATAGTTCCGGGGTTTCGGGGCCGAAAAAGAGAATCGACCGGATCGGTGTCATGACGGCAAACTGCCCGGGACCGCCGTCGTTGGTGATCAGTAGAGAAGAGAAATGGAAGATGACCAGCAGCTCGCGGATCGTCTTCGTGTACCCCGTCAGATCGATGCACAGGGGGCTCCGGCAATGCTCCTGGATGGTCTTTGCGAGCCCCTTGTCGCCCGGCAAACCGATGATCGCCACGGCGTGCCCCCTGTCGATGAGCTCCTTCGCCGTTCGGCAGAAATACTCCAGAGGCCAGGCCCGGATCGGGAGGATGCCCCCGCTGGGGTAGATCAGCACGAGTTTTTTTCCCGCCACCGCGGGGAAATCGCCGAGAAGCCTCTTCTGCATCGACACCTGCTCCCCTTCCTTAAGGCGCAGCCTCGGGGCCGCCTTGGGGACGTCCGCACAGGATTCAAACTTATTTTTGGGTACGGAAGTCGACTCGATGGCGTCCACGAGGGCCAGGAACTGGTCGCTGATGTGGCGGTAGGGGTTGTACAGGACGGGCCGGTTTATGAAGTCGCCCCGGTAGAGCCCCTCCATCGTGTGCCGGTGGAACCCGACCCGCAGGGGCGCCCCGCTGAAAAAGGAAAAGATGCTGCTCACGCGGGCGAAGAGCTCGCAGTCGATGACGACATCGAAGCGCAGATCCCGCATTTTCCGGATTGCGGCAAGGCTGTCGCTCACGAGCCCCCCGAGGGAGCGTTCGCTGAGGGTCATCACGTTTTCAGGGGGGATGACCTCCAGGAGATCGAGGATCTCCCGGTTCTTCTCGAACACCATTGCGTGGATCGAGGCCTGCGGGTACTTTTCCCGGATTCTCCGGAACATGGAGCAGCCCAGCACGAGGCTCCCCATCTCGGAGAGCAGGATGATCAGGATTCTCTTCGGGGTCTCCGATGGCGCACGGCCTCCCGAAAAGAGGGATAGCGCCCTGCAGATGAACGGCCCGAGGCCCTGATCGATCTTTCTTTGTACGCCGACGTCCATCTCTGACCGTTTGTCCTTATGGTTCGCGACAGGAGGAATTTTAATATCGAAGTTCTACGCCAACCCCTCCCGATCCAGACGGAAGAGATAGTACAGAAACAGCCCCGTGAAATAGACCATGCAGCCCGACCAGATCACATCGGTCAGGAAATGCCCGCCCTGGATCATCCGCCCCAGGCCCATCGTGAGGCCGTAGAGGATACCTGCCAGCAGGGCCCTTCGCGCCCATCCGGGCGCCTTGCGCCTGAGCACGAAGAAGGGCGCCATGAGAAAAAACCCTACGGCGGCGTGTCCCGATGGAAACGAGCGTCCCTGATCCGGCGAGCCGGGATGCCAGAAGGAACGATAGGTTTCCGTTCCTCCGAACTGTACGACGTCCGCAGGCCTCGGCCTGCCCCAGTGATCCTTGAACACCGTGTTGACGAGCAGACCGGGGCCGAGGGCCAGAAGGACCACCACGAACAGCGCCGCCATCCTGTCGGGGCGAAACCGCTCGGAGAAAAAGCTCAACGCGAAAGCGATCACCCCCATGGCGCCTAGAGCGAAGGCGGGAATATTGCCGTACCGGTAGAGGAACGCCCAGGGCTCCCGGCCCCCCAGGGCCCAGCCGGCGCCCGGGCTGTAAAACAGGGCCTCGACGGCCAGATCGACGCCGGCGATATCGATGGCCCCCGTGGCCGCCGCGGCGGCCATCAACGGGATCAGAAAGTCGGCAAGGATGCCTTTCCTCATAACCGCATAACCGCTCAATAAAAAATAGCCTCACAGGAGGCACTCGGGAGATGGGCAAATAAAGCACACCTGCGGCGCCGAGTCAACTTTTATACCGTGGGATTCCGGTATTTTAGAGTTTCAGTAAGGCGCGCCTTCCTTCTTGACAAGCGATCCGATTTCACTCAAATTGGTTTAACCTCGCCCTGCAGATCGATGATGCCTGTTTTTCAAGCGCGAAACAGTCAACGGACCCGATTGCATAGGACGCGACAAAGGAGTCCTGCTATGACAAGCCCCCTTCCCTCACACGACCTGACCCGCACGACGCTGGCGGTGCTCTTTCTCGGTTTTCTCATCGCAGCCAATTTCTTCATTCTGAGACCGTTTATTCTGGCTTTCGTCTGGGCGGTGACGATCGTCGTGGCCACGTGGCCTCTCATGCTGCGCCTGCAGGCATGGCTGGGGGGCAAGCGCGGTTTTGCCGTGGCGGTTATGACGCTGGGGCTGCTGCTTTTATTAATCGTACCGTTTACTCTTGCCATCGTAACCCTCCTGGATAATGCCGAGATGATCAAGGGCTGGGTAGAGTCGCTTAAGGCAAATGGTCTGCCGCCGCCTCCCGGATGGGTCTCGGGTATCCCGCTTGCCGGACCCAGGCTTTCGGCGTCGTGGCGGGAGCTTGCCTCCGGAGGCCCGGAAGGTCTTTCGGCTCAACTGGTCCCTTATGCTGGGAAGATTGTGACCTGGTTCGTCGATCAGGCAGGCAGTGTCGGGATGATGATCGTCCAGTTTCTGCTCACCGTCATCATCTCCGCAATATTATATTCCGGGGGCGAATCCGCGGCGGTTGCCGTCCGTAGTTTTGTCCGGCGCATTGCCGGGCAACAGGGCGACGATGTGACCGTATTGGCCGCCCGCGCGATCCGGGGGGTCGCATTGGGGGTTGGCGTCACCGCCCTCATTCAGTCCGCTCTGGGAGGCATCGGCCTCGCCGTGGCCGGCATCCCTGCCGCGCTGGTGCTGACGGCGGTAATGTTCATTCTCTGCATCGCCCAGTTGGGCCCCGCGCTCATCGTCTTCCCGGCGGTCGCCTGGCTCTTCTGGAGTGACCAGACCCTCTGGGGCAGCGTTCTTCTGGTCTGGTCGCTTTTCGTCGTCAGCCTGGACAATTTCCTCCGGCCCATTCTCATCAAGAAGGGAGCGGACCTTCCCCTGCTGCTGATTTTCGCCGGCGTGATCGGCGGCCTCGTTGCCTTCGGCATCATCGGCCTCTTCATCGGCCCCGTGGTTCTTGCCGTGACACATTCCCTTCTCGGTGCCTGGGTGAAAGGGGGCGACGCGGCGAAATGAAAAAACCTGCCGCGTCGAATTTCACGACACACGGCAGGTCCTCGATGGCGCTGACGGCACCGCCCCGTAATGCCTCTGCAGGGTCGGGTTACCGACCCTTCTGAAAACCGTTTTTCGACAGGAAGTCTTTCACGTCCCTGAAACTGCGGTATTTGCGAACGCCCCGCTGCGCCTTCTCCGACAGCCGCGTCCAGAGGATCCCCTTGGCGAAAACGAGATCGGCCTTCCGGGCGGGGCATAAATCGGAAACCCCGTCGCCGACGTAGACGATCTTCCCGTAGCCCGCCTGACAGGACTCGAGGATGTTGCTCTTGCAGGTCCCGCACTTGTTGCAGGTCTCATTGGCGTGGGGAAATTCGATGGACCGGGGCTTCCCGGCCTGAAAGGTCATCACGTTGGAATAGAAGGGGATGTCGGCAAGCCCGTGTTTCTTGAGAACGAAATCGATGTAGAAATCCAGGCCGTCGGAGACGACCTTCACATCGATGTCGTGCTCCCGGCAGAAGGCATAGAACTCCTTGAAGTGGGGATCGATGACGGTGTTTTCGGCCACGAACTGCAGCATGAGCTCCCGGGTCCCGCCCAGGATGGCGCAGATGCGTCCATAGGCCTCTTTTGAACCGATCTCGCCGGCACAGTAGGCCCGATCGATGTCATCCCAGTCCTGACTGCTGAACTTCAAGAGAACCTCGTAGCCTACGTCGGTGAGGCTCAGCGTCCCGTCAAAATCGGTGATGACCAACACCTTTTTATTCGAACCCATTCGATTCTTCCGCCGTCCCGGCGTTTGCTCCTTCAAGATTCCTTCTTCTTCATGCTCTTGAACAGCAGATAGGCCCCTGCGATGAGAATCGCCGACGTAATCAGGTTCATGGACATGTCGCCGATCTGGCCGAACCAGTTCTTGAAAAAAAGAAACAGCAGCCCCGCTGCCCCGATGACCCAGCCGCCAAGATCCCTGGGGCTCTGAACCAGGGTCACCGCGGCAAATACGATAATCAGGATGGGCCAGCTCTTTTCCATGCTCCAGATGCCCTGGGTGCTCAGAAAAACGAGCACACCCAGCGTCAGCAGGATGACGGCTCCCGACACGATTCTCATCTTCTCTCTCGCTTCCACGCTTTCTCCTCCTTCCGGTTGAATCGCAGGATGACGGGCGGACGATCAGCCCTTCTCCTCCCTTTTGAAAAATATGTTCAGCATGTCGATGGGGATGGGGAAGACCGTCGTCGTATTGTTTTCCGTCCCGATCTGCACCAGGGTCTGCAGGTAGCGAAGCTGGAGCGCCATCGGCTGCTGCTGCATCACGGCCGCCGCCTCGGAGAGCTTCTGGGCAGCCTGGAACTCGCCCTCGGCGGCGATGACCTTGGCGCGCCGCTCGCGCTCGGCNNGGCCCCCGTTCGGGCCGTCTTTTCTTTTGCCTGGAAAGGGTCACTTGTCCTTCATGAAGTACTTGAGGAAGTCGATGGGGATGGGGAAGAGGATGGTGGAGTTCTTCTCCGTGGCCACCTCGGTCAGGGTCTGCAGGTACCTTAGCTGCAGGGTCACCGGCTGCTCGGCCATGACGTTGGCGGCGTCCTTGAGCTTGGCGGAGGCCTGGAACTCGCCGTCGGCGTGGATGACCTTGGCCCGGCGCTCCCGCTCGGCCTCGGCCTGCTTGGCCATGGCCCGCTGCATCTCCTGCGGCAGGTCGATGTACTTGACCTCCACGTGGGTCACCTTGATCCCCCAGGGGTCGGTGCTGCGGTCCAGGATCTCCTGGATGTGGATATTGACCTTGTCCCGGGACGCCAGGATCTCGTCGAGTTCCACCTGGCCGCAGACGCTCCGCAGCGTCGTCTGGGCAAGCTGGGACGTGGCATAGAGGTAATTTTCAACCTCGACGATCGCATTCATGGAGTCGACGACGCGAAAGTAGACAACGGCGTTCACCTTGATGGAGACGTTGTCGCGTGTGATCACGTCCTGCGAGGGAACGTCCATGGTGATCGTGCGCGTGTCCACGCGGACCATGCGGTCCACGACGGGGATGAGGATGATGAGACCGGGCCCCTTCGTGGGGATGATCCGTCCCAGGCGGAAGATGACGGCCCGTTCGTATTCGTTGAGAATCCGGATGGACGCGGCCAGAAACATGATGACGAGTACGACAATGACAATGATCGGATACAACATAAACACCCCCTTCTAGGTTTCTTCTTCCACTTCGATTTTCAACCCATGGACTCGAACGACTTTCACGGGACGGCCCTTCCCGATGGGCGCCTTGCTGCATGCGTCCCAGTATTCGCCCCGGATGATGACCTTGCCCCGCTCGAAAACCTCCGAAGCGGTTTCCCCCACCGCACCGATCATGCCCTCCCCGCCGGTGAGGACCTTGCGCATCTGGGCCCGGACGGCAATCGAGATGACGGCAATGAAGAACAGCGAGACGATCGCCACCGTCGGGACCAGCACGCTCCAGGACACCCGGAGGGCCGGGTCGGGTGACTCGAAGAGCATGATGGAGCCCAGGATGAGCGAGACGACGCCCCCCATGGTGAGCACGCCGTGACTGACCACCTTGATCTCGGCAACAAAGAGGATCACGGCAAAGACGATGAGCAGGATGCCCGCGTAGTTCACGGGAAGCGTCTGGAAGGCAAAAAATGCCAGGATCAGCGAAATCCCGCCGATGATTCCCGGCAAAACCACTCCCGGGGAAGAAAATTCGAAGTACAGCCCGGCAAGCCCGAGAAGGAACAGGATGTAGGCGATGTTGGGGTTCGAGATGGTGATGAGCACCTTCTCGCGGAAACCCATTTCCTTCTTGTTGATCTCGGCCCCTTTCGTTTTTAAGACCCGGTTGCCGGAGACCAGTTTCACCTCGCGCCCGTCGATCTTTTCGAGAAGCTCGTTGATGTCTTTGGCGATCACATCGATGACGTTGAGCTTCAGGGCTTCTTCGGCCGTCACGGAGACGCTCTTTCGGATGGCCTCCTCGATCCAGTCGGCGTTGCGTCCCTTCTGTTCGGCAATGCCCCGCCCGTAGGCCACGGCATCGTTTTCAACCTTCTCCATCATCGTCTCGTCGGCCTTGCCGAGGCCCATGGCCACGGGGTGTGCCGCGCCTATATTGGTTCCCGGTGCCATGGCAGCCACGTGGGCCGAAATCGTGATGAGAACCCCCGCCGAGGCTGCCCGCGCACCCTGGGGCGACACGTAGACGACGACGGGAATGGAGGCGTTGAGGCACTCCTTGATGATGTCCCGCATGGACAGATCGAGCCCTCCGGGCGTGTCGAGCTGGATGACAACGGCCTCGGAACCCGACTCGGTGGCCTGCTTGATGCCCTTCAGGACATACTCCCCGATGGGCGGGGTGATGACCTCGTTGACGACGACGACATCGACAACCCGCTTCTCCTCGGCTGCCTGAAGGACGAGGCCGGGCGCCGCGGCAGCAAGGAGAAATGCGGCGACAGCGGCCAGCAGCACCCTCGTCTTATGATTCGGGACCTTTTTCATTGCATGCCCTCACAGGATCTTCATGATTTTCTGCACATCGTCCCAGACCAGTTTCTTCGCGTCGGGGTTTCGAAGGAGGTATGCCGGGTGATACGTCGGCATGAGCTTGCGGCCGTGGTAGTCGTGGAATTTCCCCCGTATCGCCGAGATGGGCGACTCGGTGCGAAGGAGCGTCTTTGCCGCGAACGTCCCCAGCGCACAGATGATCTCCGGGTTGATGGCCTCGATTTGCTTCATCAGGAAGGGTTCGCACGTCGCGATTTCGTCTTCTTTCGGGTTGCGGTTCCCGGGCGGACGGCACTTCAGGATGTTGCAGATGTAAACGTCCTCGCGCTTGAGGCCCATGGCGTCGATGATCTTGGTCAGGAGCTGCCCCGCACGGCCCACGAACGGCCGACCCTGGTTGTCTTCTTCCTCACCCGGGGCCTCGCCGACGAAGACGAGCTTCGCCCCGGCGCTCCCCTCGCCGAAGACGAGGTTTCTGCGAGAGCGGTGAAGGGGACACCGCGTGCACTCGCCCAGTTCCTCCCTGACCCCCGCCAGAGTCAGAGTCGTCTTGCCGGCTCCTGCTTTCGCCGCTGCCTTTACGGCAGACAGGCCCACTTCTTCCCGCCGGGGAATGGCTTCACGCTTCATCGTCAGGCGCGATACGGGATTGCAGGAATCCTTCTCGTTTGCAACGTGATTTCTCAGGGCGCCCACGAGCTGCTGCAGTTCGTTGCGGAGATCATCTTTTTTTCCCACGGGATGCCCCTTTTTGTTTTCCCATGAGTTCCCGTACCCTGTCCAGGATCCGCGCGGCAACGTCCATCTTATCCATGAGCGGCAGATCCACCGATCCCCCTTCGCGATCGAGGATCTTGACGATATTGGTCTGCGCCGCAAATCCCGCGCCGGGCAGTGTGATATCGTTTGCCACGATGAGGTCCATGTTCTTTTCCATCATCTTCTTCGTCGCGTACCGGATCAGGTTGTCCGTCTCCACGGCAAACCCCACCAGGATCCGGTTGCCTTTGTCACGGCCCACTTCGGAGATGATGTCGGGGTTTCGCTCGAGACGGATCTCCAGCGGCTTCTGAGCCTTCTTGATCTTCGATTCGGAGTAGTCGGCCGGACGGTAGTCGGCCACGGCGGCGGACTTGACGACGACGGTCGCCTTCTCCAGATTGGCCATGACGGCGTCCCGCATCTGACGGGCCGAGGAAACGGGCACGAATTCGACGCCCCGCGGCTGCGGCAGGCTGGTGGGGCCGCTGACGAGCGTAACCTTCGCCCCGCGGCGCTTCGCCATGACGGCCACGGCATAGCCCATTTTGCCCGTGGAGTAGTTCGTGATGAACCGGACGGGGTCGAAGGCCTCCCTCGTGGGCCCCGCGGTGACGAGGACATGCTGCCCCGAAAGATCCTTCACCGTGAGAATGTCTTCCACATCCTCGACGATGTCTTCCAGGCACGCAAGCCGGCCGTAGCCTTCCGTCTTGCAGGCCAGCTCGCCGTAGCCGGCCTCGACGAACCGGTACCCCGTTGCGGCCAGTTTCTCCATGTTCTCGCGGACAATCGGGTTGGCGTACATGTTCACGTTCATGGCGGGGCAGATGAGCACAGGGGCCCGGGTGGCCATGATTGTCGTTGTGAGCAGATCGTCGGCAATCCCATGGGCGATCTTCCCGATTACGTTTGCCGTAGCCGGGGCCACAACGACGATGTGGGCGCTCTCGGCCAGCGTGATGTGCCCGATCTCCCACTCTCCCGTCAGCTGGAACGTGTCCACGAACACGGGGTTTCCCGTGAGGGTCTGGAAGGTAAGCGGGGCGATGAACTCCGTTGCGTTCTTCGTCATGATGACGTGGACGCCTGCGCCTCGCTTGATGAATTCCCGGGCCAGCTCTGCCGCTTTGTAGGCCGCGATGCCGCCGGTCACCCCGAGGACGATCTTCTTGCCTTTCATCCGTTGCGCTCCCGATGTGTTCGTTGCTGCCGTTTCCCGATCCCCCTTCAGAGCAGATAGTCGAGACCCGTGAGGCCGAAGTAGATGCCGAAACCGATCAAAATGACCGCGCAGGCCGCGACCACTCCCCGGTAGACGGCCGGGCGGATGTGCTTCCGCCCCTTCCAGACGAGGAAGGACACCAGGGTGTACCATGCAAAGTCAGCAGAGATGTGGCCGGTGAAGAAGGCCAGCATTCCTCCCCATCCGAACTTCATGGACCAGAATACGTAACCGAGGCCGATCGTGGCCCACCAGACGATCCAGTACGGGTTCGACAGGCTCGAGAGAATTCCCGATAGCACAGGCCCGGTGTTGCTCCTCCCGGAGGCCTCGAGGTTGAGATCGAGCGTCCTGAGACCTTTGAGCATCCCGCAGGACATCCAGAGAAGAATCAACCCACCGGCTACGCCGACCACGCCGAGCACCACCGGATGGTTGATAAAATGGACGAACCCGAGCACGAGCAGCGAAAAGAGGGCCAGTTCCAAAATCGAGTGTCCCAACATGATCAGGGGACCCGCCCGCAGCCCGATCCGGGTTGCCTCCGTGATCGTCACGGCAAGCACGGGCCCCGGCATGAGGGCCCCGGAGAGAGCGATGACGAACGACGAGCCAAATATCAGGGCAAGGTTTTCCATGTACCCTTTGCTTTCTGCCTCCAGCCCCAATCCCGAATCCGTATTCCTCTTGCCCCGAGCCCTTGCCCTGCGCCTCAAGCCTGCAAATTCAATATACCAAATCATGCGGAACGTCAAGGAATGAAAGCCTTTTCTGACGGTTCACCCACGCGCTTGCGCAACGGTCATGGTACTTGAATTTTTTTCGATTACGGGTATGATGGACAACGCTTCGGGCTCTTCCGCAGTGCACCCGATGTCAGTCCAATCATGGAGTACAAACCGTCATGAACCGAATGTACCTGCTGCTCATCGGCCTCGTAATCGCTCTTGCGGGGGCCGCCTTCTGGGCCTTTAACACGGTCCTGGAATTCGAAAAACCTGCAATTGCCTTGAAGGATGACCTCTCCACGATCGGCCCTGGAAAGTCAATCGCCCTCACCGTCTCCGATCAGAAGAGCGGGATCCGGCACGCCTCCATCACGATCAGTCAGGAAGGCAGGGATCAGGTTGTTCTGACCGAAACCTACGCCGGGGGCACGAAGGAACAAACGCTGAGTCCCGAGCTGAACCCGCGCAAACTGAATCTCAAGGATGGCCCGGCGGCGATCGCCATAACGGCCGAGGATCGTTCCTGGCTGAAAAACCGGACAACGCTCGTGGTGGAAACGTCCATCGACACCGTTCCGCCGCGGATCGGCACGATCAGTTCCGCCCACAACGTCAATGCCGGGGGGACCGGGGTCGCCCTGTATCGGCTTTCTGAGGAAGTGACCCGCACGGGCATTCTCGTGGGGGATCGCTTTTTCCAGGGTTACCCTTACGCCATCCAGGGCAAACCCTGTTATATCGGATATTTCGCCATCCCGCCCTCGGCCTCCAAAGGGGGGCTCAAGATCCTGATTACCGCGCGGGACAAGGCGGGAAACGAATCGTCCGTGATTCTTCCCCATCTCGTGAGAGAAAAGAAATTCAAAGAGGACAAGATCACCCTCAGCCGCGCCTTCCTGGAACAGAAAATGCCTGAGTTCCGGCAGCACGATCCCCGGGTCCCGGCCACGCCTCTGGAAGCGTTCCTGTTCGTCAACGAGACATTGCGCGGCGAGAACACCAGGACGATCCATGCAGCCGGCAGCAAGTCCCAGCCCAGGGCGCTCTGGGAGGGCACCTTCCTGCGCATGAAGAACGCGGCGCCCATGGCCGGCTTCGCCCAGGAGAGAACCTATCTCTTCGAGGGGATGGCCGTGAGCAAGAGCACCCATTATGGTGTCGATCTTGCCTCGACGGAACGCGCCCCGATCGAATCGGCAAACGGCGGTGTGATCGTTTTTGCCGGATATCTCGGCATCTACGGAAACGCCGTCATCGTCGATCATGGGCTGGGGCTCGCCAGCCTTTACGCGCACATGTCGGATATCGGCGTAAAAGTCGGACAGAGTGTGGCGCGGGGGGAGACCCTGGGCGCGAGCGGCGTCACGGGGCTTGCCGGTGGCGATCACCTGCACTTCAGCATCCTCGTCGACGGGGAGTTCGTGAACCCCACGGAGTGGTGGGACGCCCACTGGATTCAGGACAACGTGACGGGCAAGCTGACCGAGACGGCCCCGCAGGCCGCCTCCCCCACCCCGAAAGCGCAACCGCCGAAGGCCAAGACGAAGGGGAAAAAGAAGAAGGCCCGGGGCTGACAAGGGCGGGATGTAGGGTGTAGGGTATAGGGTGTAGGCAAAGGGCATAAAAAAGGACCGGGAAGTCTTCCCGGTCCTTTTTCTTTCTGCATCCTGTAATCTTGTCTCTCTACTCTTTAGCCAGTTCCCTCGCCCTGTAATTTCAATCTAGATCCCTGTAACTACACGCAACCCCCCACACCCTACACCCTACACCCTGTCTTCTACGCCCGATGGATATCCCGATGCGCCACGTTCACCAGATAGTTTTCGCCGGCAAAGTACCGGGCCAGGCGTGTGGCCATGACGACGGAACGGTGCTTGCCGCCCGTACAGCCCAGGGCCACGTTGAGGTTTGATTTGCCTTCCTTTTCGTAAAGCGGGATCAGGAATTCCATCATGTCCAGAATCTTCTGAAGGAAGGTCTGGCTCTCCTCCCACCCCATGACGTACTCCTGAATTTTCTCGTCCTCCCCGTTGAGGTGCTTCAGCTCCTCGATGAAGTAGGGGTTGGGCAGGAACCTGACGTCCAGCACGATGTCCGCCTCGGGAGGAAGCCCGTAGCGGAAGCCGAACGACATCAGGTTGATCAGGAGGCGCTTTTCGGTGGTCGACGTCATGAAGTGGCGCTGGATGACCTCCTTGAGCTGGTGGACGTTGAACGAGGAGGTGTCGACGATCTTGTCCGCCATCGCCCGCAGGGCCGAGAGTTTTTCACGCTCCAGCGCAATCCCCTCCATCACGGTCCCCCGCTCGCAGAGCGGGTGCGCCCGCCTCGTTTCGCGGAACCTCCGCAGCAGGGATTCGTCACTGGCGTCCAGAAAGAGGATCTCGATCCGGTGGCCCTCCTCCTTGAGTCTGGCGAAGATCTCGGCATACTTCTCCAGGAAGTACCGTTCCCGCAGATCCATGACGAGGGCAACCTTGCTGATCTCGCTGGCGGCGTCGGTCTGGATCTCGAGAAGTTTGGGCAGCAGGACGACGGGCAGGTTGTCGACGCAGAAAAATCCCACGTCCTCCAGTGCCCGAAGGGCGGTGCTCTTGCCGGAGCCGGACATGCCGGTGACGATGATGATTCTCAGGTTCTGCATTCAGCACCCCGGAACAGGCGCAAGCGCTGGAAGAATGGAAGATTGGAATCGCCGACTGCAACACCTTTTGATGGGCACCGACGAGCCGCGTGGCATTTAATAGGAGTCGTCTTTATCGGCGATTTTCCGGTAGATCTCCTCTGCGCTCCTTGCCGACATGAGGTCGCTTCGGAATTCAGGGTCCTTGAGCATGCGCGAAATCTTTGCCAGCGCCTTGAGGTGCTGACCCGTCGAGCTCTCGGGGGCCATCAGCAGGAAAAAGATGTGGACGGGTTTTCCGTCAATGGATTCGAAGTCGATCCCCTCCCGGCTTCGCCCGAAGGAAATGACCAGGCTATCCAGGCCCTTGAGTTTTCCGTGCGGAATGGCGATGCCGTCTCCGATTCCCGTGCTGCCCAGTTTCTCACGATCCAGCAGGACGTCGACCATCGCCTCGTTCCGGATTCCATCGTGATCACGGGTGAAGATCTCCGACAATTCCGCCAGGACGGCACGCTTGGTCTTCGCCTTCAACGCCTCGATGATGTATTCCCTTTTGAACATGTCGGTGATCTGCATGAGGGGTCCCTCCGCTCAGCTGTTGGCCTCTAGCAGTGCGAAGTTCCCGTCATCCCGGCGGTAGATGACGCTGATGTTTTCCGAGTGGGCATCCCGGTAGATGACGAAGCGGTTCCGGGTTGCCTCCATTTCGAGGATGGCCTCCTCCAGAGACATGGGCATCAGGACAACCCTGCGGGTCTCGACGACCCTCAGCTTCGATTCCTCGTCGAAAGGGGCCGGCGCCGCCCGAAGGCCGCCCGCCTCCTCGGCTCGGTTCGTATTGGACTTGTGTTCCCGGCTCTTTTCCTTGTGCTTCTTGATCTGCCGCTCGATCTTGTCGATGCAGTTGTCGATGGCCAACTGCATGTCCTTGGCCTCTTCCTTGCCGACCAGGTTGATGCCCTTTGCCATGATGTTGATCTCGGCCACATTCCTGAATTTCTCGACGGAGAGGACGACGTGGGCTTCCACGGGCTTGTCGATATATTTCTGGATCTTGCTCAGACGTTCCGTCGCATAATCCTTGAACCAACTTTCCGACCCCGTATTCCGAAAGGTCACGGAAACCTGCATACGTCGTTTCCTCCTCATCCTTCTGTAGGTTGTGTTTGCCCCCGACGCTCATCACGGCGTCCCTGCGCGATAGACACCCGGAAAGGGCAAGACGACCGGCGGGATTCTGTCACGCGGTGAATCGCACGGCGGCTGTCCATCCAATAACGGTGGCCGCCGCGGGAAAGGCTGCCGGTTCCCTCTGAAAATGAAGTTCTGCTCTTAAGCCAGTTGCAGAAAATTGTCAATGGTTTAATTTTTTGCTTTGAGGATAAATTTCTTTCTCTTCGACGACGGGAGGATCCCCATCATCTCCCGGTACTTGGCAACGGTCCGCCTGGCAATGGAGATTCCCTGCCGGCTCAGGATGTCGACGATCTCGCTGTCGCTCAGGGGCTTGCGGGTGTCCTCGCCACTGATGATTTTCCGGATCTCCTCCTGAACGCTCTTCGACGCAATGGCATCGCCGCTGGTCTTGCTGATGCTGCTGTTGAAAAAATACTTCAGCTCGAAGATCCCCCGGGGCGTGTGCATGTACTTGTTGGTCGTGACACGGCTGATGGTGGACTCGTGCATCTCCACGTCATCGGCGACGTCGCGCAGCACCAGGGGCTTCAGAAACTGGATCCCCTGGTCGAAAAACTCCCTCTGGAATTTGACGATGCTCTCCGTGACCCGGAAGATGGTCCTCTGGCGCTGCTGGATGCTCTTGATGAGCCAGGTGGCCGACTGGAGCCGCTCCTTGATGTATTTTTTGCACTCATCGGCACTCGTGGGCCCTTCCGAGGCGCCTCCAAGAATCTCCCGGTAGAAGTTGCTGATCCTCAGTCTCGGCAGGCCTTCGTCGTTGAGGATGATCTTGTACTCGTCGCTCACCTTGAAGACGAACACATCGGGGATGATGTACTGGGGACCCTCGTCGCTGTAGACCAGTCCCGGCTTCGGGTCCATCCGGCTGATGAGAAAAATGGCGTCCAGGATGTCCGTCAGCGGAACTTTCAGCTTCTTGGCGATGTTGTTGTAATTCTTGGTCTCCAGGTCGTGGAGGTGATCCCGGATGATGGTTTCGATCAGGGGGTTCTGGACCCCGAGGAGCTTTGCCTGGGCCATCAGGCATTCCTTCAGGTCCCTGGCGGCGATTCCCGGAGGATCGAATTCCTGGATCTTTGCCAACACTTTTTCGACGACCTCGGGGCTGAGCTTTTCCGCTCCGGCGATCTCCTCGACGGTGGCCGCAAGGTAACCGCTCGAATCGAGGTTTCCGATGATCTGCTCTCCGATTCTCCGCTCTGTTTCCGAGAGCCTGGAGAGGCCCAACTGCCACATGAGATGGTCTGTGAGGGTCGTCTTCCTGGAGAGCATGTTCTCCCAGGAGGGTCCCTCGTCCTCCTCGCGGTCGTAGGTCACCCTCATGGGACCGTAATCCTCGAGGTAGCTGTCCCAGTCGAAGTCCTCCTTGCCGTCGCCCTCGCCCGTCACCTCGCCGGTGCGCTCCGCCGTCTTGACCTCGCCGACTTCAGGGGCCGGCGCCCCTTCTTCGCCGAATTCCTCGGTGGCCGGCTCCTCGAGCAGGGGGTTCTCCTCCATCTCCTGCTGGATCATGTCGACGAGCTCGATCCGGGAGAGCTGCAGGAGCTTGATCGCCTGCTGCAGCTGAGGCGTCATGATCAGCTGCTGGCTCAGTTTGAGGCTTTGTTTGAGTTCAAACGTCATGGATTCCTGGATTCCTGCCTGCTGTGATTCTATAAGCGAAAATCATCCCCGAGGTAGAACTTCCGGGCGATTTTGCTCTCTGCGATCATCTCCGGCAACCCCTCGATCAGCACCGTCCCCTCGTTGAGGATGTAGGCCCGATCGCAGACCGACAGGGTCTCCCTCACGTTGTGATCGGAGATGACCACCCCGATGCCTTTGGACTTGAGCTTCTGTATGATCTTCTGGATATCGGCCACGGCCAGCGGGTCGATCCCAGCGAAGGGCTCGTCGAGAAGGATGAACCGGGGCGAGGTCACCAGGGCCCGGGTGATCTCTACCCGCCTTCTCTCCCCCCCTGAAAGGGAGTATGCCTTGCTGCGGGCCAGATCGGTGAGATCGAGCTCGCCGAGCAATTGTTTGAGCCTATTCTTCCTCTCCTCGCCTTCGATGTCAAGCGTTTCGAGGATGGCCAGGATATTTTCCTCGACGGTCAGTTTCCTGAATACGGAGGGCTCCTGGGGCAGGTAATTGATCCCCTTGCGAGCCCTCACGAACATGGGGTCCCGGGTGATCTCCTCGGAGTCGAGGAAAATCCGTCCACCGTCGGGCTTGATGAGGCCGACGATCATGTAGAAGGTTGTCGTCTTTCCGGCACCGTTGGGACCCAGGAGACCCACAACTTCCCCGGGGCGGATCTCCAGATCCACGCCGCTGACGACCTTCCGTCCCCCATAGACCTTTGTCAAGGCCCTGGCTTCGAGCTTTTCCATTCCCGGCGCAGACCCGGTCGCCCGGGCCCCCTGCGCTGCTACTCCTTTTTCTTTTTCCCCTTCGACTCATCGGGGTAGATGGTTGCCGTGACGCGTTTGCCCGTGGTCCCCTCGACGACACCTCTGTTTTCATTGAGGAGCACCACGACCCGGTCACCTGTGATGACATTGTTGCCTTCCCGCATGACAGGGTTTCCCGTCACGACAATCCGCTGCTCGTCGTTGAGGAATACGGCCTGTTCCCCCGTCACGATGCGCTCTTTTTCTGTGATCCGCACGTTCCCCTTCGCCACGATCCGGTCGATGTCCCCGGCCTTGGCGGCATCGCCTGCAGCCGGCGCCGTCCCTTCGGCTTTCTTCTTGAAATAAAGCTCCAGGGTATCGCTCTTGATCACGCGATCGCCCTGGGTGGCCACGACGCTGCCTGAAAACCGAACCAGGTCCTTCTCCCGGTAGGCATCGAGACGGTCGGAGACGATATCGATGGGCTTGCTCTCTCCGCCCTTCAGCAACTTGGCACGGTTGTCCTGCCCCCAGAGGGGTCCCTGTGCCGCCAGGAGGACCATCGCGGTCACGATCAGGATCGGGATGAATCGCTTTTGCATGTCTCGGGTTCCTTCCGGCTGCCGCGGATCAGTGGATCCGGGCCCGAATGCCGCCGGCCATCGTCACGTGCTCTGATTTCAGCAGGAGGACCATCCCTTTGCCCTTCATCTCGAATCGCGGGTTGGAAATCGTGACGGGGTCCTCCGTATAGATCTTCTTCTCGCTGTCGGAGTATTTCAGGCGATTCGTCGCGAACCGGTCGCCCCGGTTCGACAGGATCACCACGTTGCCCTCGATCTCGACGTCCTTCAGGTCCGTCCGGAGACTGCCCCGATCGGCCGCCAGTTCATAGGTCTTTCCGTCGGGCAGGATGAGCTTCATGCGCACCCGGTCGAACCGTGCCTGGTTCTCCTTCTTCAGGAACGTTGCCGAGTCGGCGTTGATCTCGAGCCGATTGCCCGAGTCGCCCACCTCCGTGTAGTGAACATCCCTGATAAAGAGATCGACCTTGTCGTCGATGATCTTGAGCCCCGGCTGAGCTTGCTCCTTCGCCTGACCGCCCCCGTAGAACCAGGCAGCGATCAGGGCCAGAACAATAAGCCCGGCAGCCGAAAGAGCGTATTTCCCGGCCGGCTTCCCTGCGAGTTTCCGATAAAATTCAAGCCACTTAGACATGATTCCATCGCAGGGGTGAACCATACCACCCGGTGTCCGAGTTGTAAAGCCAAAATCGGGGCACAGCCCGCCTCCATCAGGCCCGGTACCGGCCCATCAAGTCTTCCCACTTCCCCTGGGTCTTGAGGATCATCTCGCAGACTTCCCGGATGGCGCCCCGGCCCCCCGGGTTTTTGGTTACGAGATCCACGGCCCTCAGGACCTCGTCGTGGGCATCGCTCACGGTGATGGAGAGACCGACGCGGCTGAGCACGGGCAGATCGACGATGTCATCTCCCGCATAGGCAACCTGCCCGGGGACGAGACCCTCCGCAGCCAGGATTTCGTTGAAAACCGATAGCTTGTCCAGGGCGCCCTGATATACCTTTTTGATGCCGAGTTCGCGGGCGCGGTGCTCCACAACTTTGGATTTGCGGCCCGTGAGCAAGATCACCTCGATCCCGGCGCGCTGGATCAGCTTGAGGCCGTGCCCGTCGCGGACGTTGAAACTCTTGGTCTCCTGCCCGTCGTCGCTGATAATGATCCGGCCGTCGGTGAGCACCCCGTCCACATCGAGAATGAGTACCTTTACCTTTCGGATCTTCTCGATCAGCTCTGCTCCGTGCAAGTCTGCGCCCGTCTTTCCCTCGAGTCCCATCCTCAACCCTTCTTCATGGTTTTCTTGACCAGTCCGTCGATCCCCTTGAGCGTCACGAGCAGCTCTCTCATCGAGTCGAGCGCCATCGAGTTCGGCCCGTCACAGCGGGCCCGGTCCGGATCCGGGTGGACTTCCATGAACAGCGCATCGACGCCGACAGCCGCGGCCGCCCGGGCCAGATAGACGGCCATGGCTCGCTCCCCGCCCGAGGCCTCCCCTGCCCCGCCGGGAAGCTGCACGCTGTGGGTGGCGTCAAAGACGACGGGGTAGCCCATCTGCCGCAGGATCGGAATCGACCGCATGTCGGAGACGAGGTTGTTGTACCCGAAGCTGGCTCCCCGCTCGGTGATGAGGATGTTGCGGTTGCCTGCGGACAGCACCTTCTGCACGACGTTTTCCACGTCCCAGGGTGCGAGAAATTGGCCTTTCTTGATGTTTACGACCTTCGCGTGCCGGGCCAGTTCCAGGACAAAATCGGTCTGACGGCACAAAAAGGCCGGAATCTGGGCCACATCCAGAACCTCGGAGGCCCTCCCGATCTCCTCGAAGCGATGCACGTCGGAGAGCACGGGGACGCCGAAATCCTCCCGGATCGCCTTCAAAATCTTTAACCCTTTCTCGATGCCCGGGCCCCGGAAGGACCGGACGGAGGTGCGGTTGGCCTTGTCGTAGGAGGACTTGAAGATGAAGGGGATCCCCAGCTCCGCCGTGAGCGCTTTCAGGCCGGCGGCAACCTTCCGGGCAAGTCTCTCGCTCTCGATGACGCAGGGCCCGGCAATGAGCACAAAGGGCTCCCCGCCTCCGATCTTGATTCCTCCCACATTCACTTTTCGCATGGCAGCCGACATTTCCCTTTTTCCTCGATTTGTGATTCCTAGGCTACAGGCTGCAGGCCACAGGCGGCAGACGAAGAAAGGGTTCCGTTGCCTTTAGCCTTTAGCCTTTAGCCTTTAGCCTAGTCCTTGTGCTTGTCCTCGAGCATCCTGATCCTCAACTGCGGGATCTTCTCCGCAGCCTTCGACTCGGGGTTGATCTGATAGGCGGCCTTATACGCTTCGATGGCTTCCCTGTACATCTTTTTTTTCTCGTAGGCCTCGCCCAGACCCAGCCAGGCGCCCTCATCTTCCTTGTCATACCGGACGGCCAGTTTGAAGTTCTCGATGGCCTTGTCCGTCTGCCCCTTGAGGCTGTAAATGTAGCCCATGTTGGCATAGGCCAGCCCCCGCTTGGGGTCGGCGGCGGTCAGTTGCCGGTACGTCTTCAGAGCCCCGTCGTAGTTTTTTGCCTTCATCTGCTGAGCGCCCATTCGCTCCAGGGCCTCTGTCTGGGCCTTTCCCGATTTTCCCCCCTTCTCGACGGCCTTCGCCGCTTCCTTCGAGCGGCCCTGTTTCTCATAGATGGCGGCAAGGTTGACTTGGATATTGGGGTCATTGAGTCCCATCTGGAGGGCCTTCTTGTAATTCTCCTCCGCCTCGGGATATTGCTTCAGTTCCCCGTAGGCAACACCCAGGTCTGCGTAAACCCGGGGGTTCTTCGGGGCCGCCTTTTTGATCCGGTTGAGGGCAACGACAGCCTCCTTGTAACGCTTCTCGCGGAAATAATATTCCGCGACTCTAGCCGCCGCATCCGTGTCGTCGGGCTTGAGCTGCAGTGTTTTCTCGTACTCGGCAAGGGCTTCCTTGTGACGCTTTGCCTTGTCGTAGGCCACCCCCAGGTTGTAGTGGAGGATCGGGTCCTTCGGCTGCAGCTCCAGGGCCTTTTTGTAATTCTCGATCTCCTCCTTCACCTGCCCCTTCTTGCCGTGGGCCTGGGCGATGCTGGCGTAGGCGTTCGGATCCTTTGTATTTTTCTTCAGAAGCGTCGAATAGAGCCGCGCGGCTTCCTGCTGCTTGCCGGCCTTGCTGTAGGCGTCTGCCAACGCCTGGGCGATCCGCTGGTCATTGGGCATCCGCCTATGTGCCTCTTCATACTCCTTGACGGCCGGCGCAAGCTTTCCCGACTTCTCATAGGCCCCGCCCAGGCTGAAGTGGACCATCGCATCATCGGGTTTGAGCCTCAGCGACGTCTGATAGTGTGTGACGGCTTCATTCCACTTGCCCATCTTGCCGTACAGGAACCCGGCGATGGCGTGGGCCCCCGCATCCTTCGGATTGAGCTCGGTGATGCGCTTCGTGAGCGGCAGGGCCTTGTTGTAATCCTTCTTCTCGACATAGAAGCGGGAAAGCCCGGCCAGGGCCGCCATGTCATCGGGCTTCCGGGAAAGAACCGCCCGGTACTGGGCGCCGGCCTGGTCGAGCTTCCCGGACTCGAGGTACTGCTCGGCCAGCGTTTTCCGCAGGGCCGTGTCATCGGGGTTTATGCTGAGGGCCTTCTCCAGGGCCTGTGCCTGCCATTTCGCATTCGCAGGCATCTTTGCGAAGCGCAGCCAGTCCTGTGCGGTCAGCTCGATACGGACCGGAACCGTCCCGATAGCCTGCTCGCCGTACCGGATCTTGATCGCGGAATCCGGAAGGGGCTTGCCGCGCAGGGCCTCTCGCACAGAGGCGCTCATCGCCTTGTCAACGAGCTCCACGGCCTTGAGCAGGACCTTGATGTCGTTTGCCCCGCCGAGACCCTCCGCGTCGACGGTGATGTTCCTTTCAAAGATGGAATCCGTGGAAACCTGTTTGACGATGAATTCGTCGCGGTAGGTGATCTTGAAGACGTCGCCGGCCGTGAGACGCTCGTCGGTCCCGTTTCTCTCGATGATGAGGTAATGGAACTCCGGCGTCTTGCCCAGGATGCTGACCCGGACGAGCCCCTTCAAGCCCTTGAGAGAAAAGATCTCCCCGTAGAAGGCAATCAGCAGACCCGCCCCGACGATGACGGCGACTCCAGCCAGGGTCCCTATGAGGAGAGTGAGATGCCGCCCCATCCTCCCTTTTTGCCTTTTCTGCCCCCTCCGTTCTTCCTTCTTATAATAGTCCATTTTATCCTTTAGCCCGATGCCTGATTCCTGAAGCCTGATTCCCGTTTCATCCTCTCGGATGAAATTTTTTATGGATCTCCTTCAGCCTGTCCCGCGTCACGTGGGTGTAGATCTGTGTTGTCGCAATATCCGCATGGCCCAGCATGACCTGGACCGAACGAAGGTCCGCGCCCCCCTCCAGCAGGTGCGTGGCAAAGGAATGCCTGAAGGTGTGCGGGTGGACCTTCCGTTCGAGATTCGCCATTCTCGCATATTTCTTGATCAGTTTCCATAGCCCCTGCCGGGTGAATCCCTCGCCGGAGCGATTGAGGAAGAGAACGCTTGACGTCCTCTTTTTCAGGAATACGGGCCGGGCCTGCTCGATATATCGCGCGAGCCACTGCAGGGCAGAGCGGCCTACGGGCACGATCCGCTCCTTGCGCCCCTTGCCCACCGTGACAAGAAACCCCATCTGCCGGTTCACCCGGTTGAGGGTGAGCGTTGCCAGCTCCGAGACCCGTATCCCCGAGGCATAAAGAAGCTCCAGGATCGCGCGATCCCGGATGCCCGCCGGGGTCGCCTCGGCGGGTTGACCGAGAAGGGTTTCCATCTCTTCACGGCTGAGGGTGCCGGGAAGCCGCATCCAGGTGCGGGCAATCTGCACCCGGGCCAGGGGATTCTCCTCCAGCCGCGCCTCGCGGAGGAGATACTTGTAGAACCCCCGGATCGCGGCCAGCTTCCGGTTCATGGACGTCGAGGAGAGGCCCTGGTCGCGAAGCTCCCCAAGAAACGCCGTCACGTGTGCGGGCTTCACCGCGAGCGGCGACGAAACGCCGCTGGATGCCGCGAAGTCCAGAAACTGGTGGATGTCGCGGCTGTATGCATCCAGGGTGTTGAGCGAAGCCCCCCTTTCGACGGCAAGAAAATTGAGGTACTCATCGACCAGTGAATGTTCCCGGATGGCTGCCGGCATTTGCGCTCCTGTCCGGTGCAACTCGCCCCTCCGGGTGGTTGCCCCGCAGACCGTCTTATCGCAAAGAGAGAAGGCAGGCAAAGATTTTTTTGACGTCGACCGATCAGTCGCCGGGCGCCCGTTGCTTTTCAGCCACGACCAGCAGGACCATGGCGAGGCGTGTCGGCGCAAGGCGCGCATCGATCCGTGCAAGCCCCGCATAGAGGCGGTTGATCAGCTGAAAGGCTTTTACGAGCCCGGCCGGGGGGCGAAAACCCCTGCCCGCCGCCGGGGAAGAACTTCCGGTGAAGGAACAGGCCGTGAGGAGTGCAGCCGTGGCCCACATGGTGAGTTTTTCAAGCGGTCCCAGGACGTTGCAGACGGACAGGCTCCGCAGTCCAGAATTCTCCAGCAGGCCGATCATCTCCGGCAGCTCGTAGCGGCGGTGATGCCCCACGAAGCGGTCATCGACGGCGAAAAAATCCCTGCGGTGCGGGAAGGTCACGACAAGACGGCCGCCCTTTTCCAGGACGGACGCCATCTGGCCGATGGCCCCGAGGTCGTCCTCGATGTGCTCGAGGACCTCGGAACAGACGGCACTGCGAAAAACCCCTTCCTTGAAGGGCAGCCTCGTAGCATCGGCAACGACGTAGTGGCCTGCACCCTGCCCTGCTTTCAGGCACCGCAGCGCCGAAAAGGAAAGTTCCGTAAACACCGTCCGGTCCGTAGCGGGCGAGATCGGTGAGATGCCGCTTCCCACCTCCAGCATCATCCCTGCCCCCTGCAAGGGAAGTCGCTCCCGGACGGCACGCTTGCGCACCTGATAGTTGTAGAGGTGGTTCTTCAGAGTGAGGTAAGCCGGCTCTACGAAAAAATCATCGAAACGATTGCCCGGTCCCTGCGCCACGCGAGATCCCTCCTTCACCGTGTCGTAACCCGGATGTCCGGGAAGAGAGGAGTCCTTGCCATGCCGAGACGGGAAAGCCGGAAGAGGACGGCCGTCGAGAGGCACCCGAGGCCGTATCGAACGCTGCGCTGGAAATTGATGGACGAAGAGTCGGCGTAATAGCGCGTGGGGCAACTGATCTCGGCAATCGGGTGCTCGTACCAGAGAACCTGGAGAAGCATCTGATTATCGAAGATGAAATCGTCGGAGTTGCCCTCCAGCGGAAGCTCCTCGAGGACCTTTCGGGAAAAGGCCCGGTAGCCCGTGTGATACTCGGAGAGCTTGCCGCCCGTAAGGAAATTCTCGAAGAGCGTCAGGAACCGGTTGGCCGCGTATCGCCACAGCGGCATGCCGCCGCGAAGGGCATGGCCCCCCAGGATGCGAGAGCCCAGTACACACTCGTAAAGCCCGTTGCCGATCAGCGATGCCATGGCCGGGATGAGCTTGGGCGTGTACTGGTAATCGGGGTGGACCATGATGACGATATCGGCGCCCTCTTCCAGGGCCATCCGGTAGCAGGTCTTCTGGTTCGCCCCGTAGCCCCTGTTCTGGGGGTGCCGGTGGACTTTCACGCCCGGAAGGGTTCGCGCAAGCGCCGCGGTCTCGTCGTGGCTCGCGTCATCGACGACGATAACCCGGTCGACGACGCCCTGGGCCATGACCTCCTCGAAGGTCTTCATGAGGGTCTGCGCCGCATTGTAGGCGGGCATGACGACGACGACTTTTTTCCCTGCAAACATGCTTTCCTCTCACAGGATCAGGGATCAGGGACGTTGTTGACTACGTTGACTCATTCTCAGCAGCGACTCTCCGTATATGCATCATTCAACTGAGTCAACAACGTCCCCACGAATTTCATAGACCGCGTGACCGTTCGATTCATAAACTTTAATCAGGCATAGCGCAAGCTTTTCCAGGACACCCCGGACCGTTTCATCGGGGAAGTTGTCCGCGAGCGCCTTGATCAGCAGCTCTTCCCGCATCAGGATGTGGGTGCCCCCCAGGGATCTCAGGAAGGCGGCCAGCGTCGCCGCGTCCGTCGACGAGCGCACCATGGCCTTCACAATGGCCGTCTCCAGGCCGACATGATGGATGTAGTCCCGGTCCAGGTAATAACCCCGCCCGCTCAGGTAGAGCAGATAGACGACGGCATCGTCCGGCAGGTTTCGATTGATAAAGGCCGTGGCCGGGTAGCTGCCGACCTGTCGGGAGAGGAACTCATCGCGCGACTCGGCGCCGAGAAGGTACGGCAGGGGCCGGATGTCCGTAAATTTGGTCCCCAGGTAGACGAGGTTTGCGGCAAGCAGCAGTGCAACGGCGAAAAGCGCCGACACGCCTGCCAGCCTCAGGGCGCTCTGCCTGCGGCCTGCCAGCCACTCGGTGCCGTTCCGGATTCCCATGACGGCGAGGATCGTCATGAACGGCACGGTCGGCAGGATATAGCGGATTCGCAAATCCGCCATGAAAGCCGATACGGTAAAAACGAAAACGATGAACAGGAAAAAAAAGGACCGATGGCCCCTTTGGCTCCCGATGAATGCAAAGGGGATGGCCAGGGCAAACAGCGGGCTCAGCACGCCGTCGAAGTGCTGCGGGGAGTGGTCCCTGCCTTCAAAAAAGATCCGCAATGGCAGCAACAGGATCTGCCAGGCCTCTTCCCCGTACAGGAGCGACCGGATACGGAAGAGACTGTATCCTCCCGCTTCCGAATCGCCCGACGTCAGAAACCCGGCCGTTTCACGTCCGACGTGGATCAGCGCAAACACGTTGTCCATGAGGGGATAGATCGGGTTTCCCTTCAGGATGAGGTTTTTGACCAGCCAGGGTGAGACGGTGACAAGGGCAACCAGGAAAAAAATCAAGCCCCATCGGAGGGCCTGCAGCTGTTTTCCCGTATCCCTTGCATAAAGAAAACAGACCGCCCCACCGAGGAAGAGCCAGGAGATGAGGGCATTGTACTTTGTACCAGCGGCCAGCCCCATGCAGACGGCCGACAGAAGGAGCCATTTCCCGTCTTCATAGCCGCCGTCCCGCCACCGCAGATAGGACAGGACGCTGGCCGTCGTGAAGAAGATCATCCCCAGATCCACGTATGCGGTAATGGATAAACGGACAACCATCGGGGTGCTGACAAAGACCAGGAGGCCGAGCAGCCCCCAGAGCCGGCCTGCATGGCCCTTCAGGTACCCATAAACGAGGTACCCCGTACCCCATCCGAAAAGAAGGTGGATGAATGCCGGCAGAAGATCATTCCCGAAAAGGAGCGGAACCAGGTAGAGCAGATCGATATTCATGGGGAAGTAGCTGAAGGCGGCCCAGGGTGTTTCGAAGAATCCCCCGTGATGGATCCAGAGCTTCGGGATGGCCAGATGATGAATGAGCGCATCGCGCGAGACGGGCGGCGTCAGGCAGAGAAGCACCTCGATGATGAAAATCCCCGCCAGGGCACAGGCCATCACCAGGCAGAGTGCCCGCGCCTCACCGCCACGGGGCTCCACGTCCAGGCGGGTCAGGACGTTTTCTTTTTCCCGCGCACTGGTCTCGACAGGATCTCTGCAGGTTGACACGATCTAGATAGACCCTTTCGCGTTTTTCTGTCGTTTTTCCATGGCGATTTTCAAATTCGCATCGATCACGGCGTTTCCCGGGAAAATCTCCCGCGCCCTCAGGAAACTGGCGATGGCTTCTTCCGTCCTGCCCTGCTCCATGCGGACAAGGCCGAGATTATTGAGCGCCTCGGCATTGAAGGCGTTGACGCGAAGGACCTCACTCAAGTGCGCTTCGGCATCCCCGAGCCTTCCCCGTTGAACGAGGATCAGGGCCAGATTCGTATGGGCCGCCGGGTGGGAGGGATCCATCCGGAGGAGTTGACGAAAATCGGCCTCGGCCTCATCGAACCGCCCTCGCTGCATCAACAGCAGACCGAGGTCGATCCTGGGTTTTTCAGATCTCGGATCCAGTTCAGCCGCCGTTTGAAAATAGTGAATGGCCTTTTCGTGATTTCCCGAACGCACGGAGCATACGCCCAGATTGTAATGGGGGGCAGCGTAATCGCCCTTCTGCTCGATGGCCTTCAGGAAATGCGGCACCGCCTTTTCACAATTGTTCTCATCGAGCGATAAATAGATCGCTCCCACATTGTTGTGCGCAACCGGATTGACCTCCGTCACCCGGATCGCATGCTCAAAGAGCGTGATGCTGTCCCTCCAGGTCTCGACCTGCGCCCTCGCGAGAAGCCCGTACCACGACAGCGCGACGACACAAAAGACGATCAGGGGGGATTTCCACGCGGGCCGCCTCTCGACGATCGCGTTCGCCCCCGCGGCAGCGGCGATGAAGATCCCCACCAGGGGCAGATACGTGTATCGATCGGCCAGTGACTGCGAGCCGACCTGAACGATCCCGATGACGGGGACCAGCGTGCCCAGATACCACAACCATCCCATGGGAAGAAAGGGGTACCGCCGGGCCACTCGAATGACCCAGGCAGAGACCGCCGCAAGAAACAGGACGGCCATGACGATCTTCCATGCAGGCGGCATGCCCGGATAGGGATAAAATACCGCCAGCTCGAGGGGCCAGACCATCTTCCAGATGTACTCCCCATAGGACGCCATCGCATTGGCCGCCCGCACCCCCAGGGGGTATTGTTCCACCGTCCGGATCGCCCCGATGCCCTGTTGTGCGAAACAGGTCACAACGCTCGCTGCCGTCGCAAGGACCAGCAGCGGCGCTTTTTCCGCCAGCAGTCGAATCCACACCGGACCTTTCACGATCCTGTCAAAGACCGTCACCGCAGCGGACCCTCTTGCCAGCGGCCATCCGTCCAGCAGCAGCAGCACCAGGGGCAGGGTCACCAGCATCGGCTTGGTCATCAGCCCCAGCATGAACGACAGCACGACCAGGGCATAACGCCCCCACCCCGGAGATTTCACGTACCAGGCATAGGTCCCCATCGTGGAAAACCACAACAGGCCGCTGAGCACATCCTTGCGCTCCGACACCCACGCCACCGACTCCACGTGAAGGGGATGGATCGCAAAGAGTGCCGCTGCGAGCGCGCTGCCCCACAGCATCCCCGTCATCGCCTTCAGCACCCAGAACAGCAGCAGCACACCCGCCAGGTGAATCTGCACGTTTGTCCAGTGGTGCCTCCCCGCGTTGGAGCGGTAGATCTCCCAGTCCAGCATGTGAGACAACCACGTCAGGGGATGCCACGACCCGGAATACAGCGTGCCGAAGGCCCATCGGAGCCCATCCGGCGAAAGGCCCCGCTGAATGTGCGGATTCTCCACCACGTAGAGAGGGTCATCGATATTGACAAAGTCGAAAGACTGGACCGGCCAGTAGAGAAACAACGTCATCGAGGCCAATATCAGACCGGCCAGCAGAGCCTTCTTCAATGATCGTTCCCCTTTCCTGAAGACATCGGAGCCCCCGGAACGCGCTACTTTCCCGCGCGGGCAAGCGCTTGTTTCAAATTTGCTTCTATCTTCGCGTTTCCCGGCGAGAGTGCCGAGGCCTGCCGGTAGTGGGCGATTGCATCCTTCGCATGGCCCTGCCCGACAAGGACCAGCCCGAGGTTATTGTGCGCCTCCGCGCTGCCCGGATGGAGGCGAAGGGCCTCGCTCAAATGCGCCTCCGCATCCGCCAGCCTGCCCTGCTCCAGGCGGATGGCTCCGAGGTAGCCGTGGGCTTCCACATGGCCGGGATCACGATCAATGACCTTGAGCAACTCCTCGGCGGACGCCTCGGCCTGCCCCGCGTATTTCAACGTCACAGCGAGAATGACGCGGTTTTTGAGCGTCAGGGGATCGATCCATACGGCGTTGCGGAAACAGATCGCCGCCGCTTCGTAGCGCTGCCGGGACAGATAGGCAATGCCCAGGTTCAACCAGGCATCCCGGTAGTCGTTCTTGATTTCCACGGCCTTCGTCAAATGCCGGATGGCCTCGTCGACCTTGCCCTCGCGAAACGAGACAACGCCCAGGTTGTTGCAGGCCATGTGATTTCGCTCGGTGACCCGGTTGGCCTGTTCAAATAGCGTCCTGTAGTCTCTCCAGTACTCGAGCTGCATCGAAGATAGAACAAACGAACCCAGGATCATCCCGCAGCCCAGCACGAAAATTACTTTCTGTGCCTGATGCCACCGTTGAGCGGCGGAGTCGAGGCCCCAGGAGATCATGATGAATGTCCCGATGAGGGGGATGTACGTGTACCGGTCGGCCATGGCATGGGAGCCGACCTGCACGATCCCCATGACCGGCAGGAGGGAGATCACGTACCAGAGCCACCCGACGACCAGGTAGGGGGATGAGCGGGCCTTTCGGAAAACAAAGGCCGTCACGCCGCCCAAGAGGAGAATCGACCCTGCGACCTTCCAGAAGGGCTGGAGACCCGGATGGGGGTAAAAGACCGAGAGATCGACGGGCCAAAGCATCTTGCCGAGGTAGGCCACGCAGGCTACGGGGGCATTGGCCAGCCTGGTTTCCAACGGATACGATTCGAAAGAGGACAGGGCTCCGATGTTCCCCTGGGCGATGATGGCCAGAACGGCCGAGGCCATCGACAAGAGCAGGAGGGGCATCTTTTCCGCGACGAGGCGGGACGAGGCGAGCGATCCGACCCGCCACTTCATCGGGAGCGCGTTGTCGAAAACCGTGATCGCCCCCCGGAAGCGCTTCAGCGGCCAGTAATCGAGGAGAAGCAGCACCGCCGGAAGCGTCACGATCATCGGTTTCGACAGAAGCCCCAGCACGAAGGCGGTAAGCATCAGGGCGTACCGCTGAAGGGAAGGCTTTTTTACGTAGAAGAGATATAATCCGATCGTGAGGATCCAGAAAAAACCGCTGAGGACGTCCTTGCGCTCTGCGACCCAGGCGACCGATTCCACGTGGAGGGGATGGATCGCAAAGAGGGCCGCTGCGAGCGCGCTTGCCCGGAGCGTTCCGGTCATCGCCGACAAGACGACAAACAGCAGGAGCGTGCTCGCCAGGTGGATCAGCACGCTTGTCCGGTGATGGCCGCCGGCATCGAACCGGTAGATCTCGACATCCGTCATGTGGGAAAGCCACGTCAGCGGATGCCAGATGCCGGCATCGAGATTTCTGAAGGCCCAGATCACGCTCTCCCGTGACAGTCCCTTCGCGACATGGAGATTCTGCGCCACGTAGACGTCGTCGTCGAATTCGACGAACCCGAAATGCTGAACCGGCCAGTAGAGAATCAGGGTCATCGCCGCCAGAAGGAGGCTGATCCCCAGGATCTGCTGCAGGCGTTTCTTTTCCATTCTCAAACAACCCATGTCCGGCAACCAATCTTTTTCGACACCCCTGAGATGTCTTACATCTATCCGCCCTTCGGCCCCTGACGATCCTGTGCCTGCTCCAGGTTCCGGCGGGCTTCTTCATAGGCCGGCGAGAGTTGGAGCGCCTGCCGGAAAAAGGGAAGCGCTTCCGCCGCCCGGCCCTGCAAGCCCAGGGCGGCGCCATGATTATTCCAATACCGCGCCACAGCGGGATTGAGTGCAGAGGCCCTCCGGAACTGCTCTTCGGCGTCGGCATACCGCCCCTGGCTCATGTGAACGACCCCCAGATCGTTCCGCGCCCGGTCATCGTCCCGCAGCCCCAGAGACTGCCGGAGATGAGCCTCCGCTTCGGCTAAACGGCCCTGTGCGAGCAGCGCCATCCCCAGACCGTGATGGGCCTTGTAATTGCCGACCGTCACCGCCAGGGCCCGCAGAAAGAGCGTTTCCGTGTCTTTCCAGTATCGGACCTGCTGCCAGGACAGGATCGCGCAGCCTACCAGGCAGACCGTTCCCGCGATCAAGGCAGTCCGCCTGTGCCACCCTCCGTCCATCCGGATGAACAGATCCGGGACACCCCAGGCCATCATGATGGCCGGCCCCAGGAGGGGCAGATAGGTGAAGCGGTCCGCCATGGCGATGTTGCCGATCTGGACGATACCGATCACCGGCACCAGGGTCCCCAGGTACCACAGCCAACCCACTCCGAGATAAGGCCGTCGCTTTGCGAGCAGGAGAACGGCGCCGCTGATCCCCGCCAGCACCAGACCGGACAGAAAGACACGGCTGTCCGGCCAGACCCCGGGATGGGCGTAGAAGGCGGCCAAGCCTGCCGGCCAGAGCATTTTTTCCAGATAAGTAGCATAACTGACCAGGGCATTGACCATCCGGGCATCGAGCGGATAGGACGCCCCGGCGGTAAGCGCGCCGGCCTGACGCTCCGCCCAGTAAGTCAAAACGGAAAATCCCGCCGATAGAATCAGCAGCGGAACCTTTTCAAGGATCAGCCTGTTCCAGGAAGCCCGTCGGAATCTTCCACGCTCCATTCCCTCCCAGCCATCCGGAACACGATGCAGGGGCCACACATCCAACAAAAGAAAGACGAACGGCAGCGTGACGAGCATCGGCTTGGCCATCAAACCGATGACAAACAAGGTCAGGAGCATTGCGTACCGGCACGGACCGGGACGGGCCGCATACCAGGCATAGGAGCCCATGGCCATAATCCAGAGCAATCCGCTGAGCACATCCTTCCGCTCCGCTACCCACGCGACGGACTCGACATGAAGGGGGTGAAGGGCGAACAGGCCCGCCACAAAGGCGCTTCGCCAAAGCTCGCCGGTCATGCGGCTCAATGTCAAAAAGAGAATCAACGTGGACATCCCGTGGAGCAGGACATTCGTCACGTGGAATCCGCCTGCCTTCGCACCGTAGAGCTCAGCATCCAGCATCAGGGAGATCCACGTCAACGGGTGCCAGAAACCGGCTTCCAGGGTCGTAAAGGCCCATTGGAAGGAAGCACCCGTAAGGCCGGATCGAACCTGGGCATTGTCGGTGACATAGACGTTATCGTCGAAATGGACGAAGCTGAACCCGACCGCCTGACCGTACACGGCCAGAGTCAGCAAGACCAGGAAGAGGGCAAGACCGATTTCGGTTCGCTGAGCTCCCTGCAGATCTTTGTCTCCCATTTTTAACCTATCCGAAGCAGACATCCCGTCCTTTCCGGTACCCGCATCGGTGCGTTGAACGCTCATTCGATCCGTACGTTTCCTGTTCCGGTTCCGAAACGGACGCCTGGCGCAGTGTCTAACCTACTGCTTTGTCTGCAATTCTTCTGCCACCGTGATCGCCTTTCCTGCTGTCCATGGCTGGTTCACCCTTCCTCGCTGTTGCAGTCAGAAAGGGGGCGTATCTCGAGGGCGGCCTGCCCGACACGTTTTCGATGCAGGGCATGAGTCTGGGCAGGATGCCGGATGCGAAACCCGGGGTTTACTTCGCCGTATTGGCGAGAACTTGACGTAAATTCTTTTCAATCGCCGTGTTTTGCGGCGCCAGGGCCAGGGCCTGCTGGAAGTTCGCAATGGCTTCGTCCGCTCGGCCCTGCTCCATGCGAATGAGGCCGAGATCATTGAGCGCCTCGGCGTTGCGGGGATTGACTCGAAGGGCCTCATTCATATGAACCTCGGCCTCTCCCAGTTTGCCCAGGTGAATGAAAATCAAGCCCAGATTGGTATGAGCCGCCTCGTGCGATGGATCTATGCGTAGAAGCTTTCGAAAATCATCCTCGGCCTCCGCGTACCTCTGGAGCCGCATCAACAAAACACCGCGGCTCAAAATGGTTCTGGTCAATTGAGGATCGATTTGCAGCGCCTGCCTGAAGAAATACAGAGCACCGGCCGGAGGGGTCTCGAGCGCGGCGCAAACCCCCAGTCCGTGAAAGGCATAGGGATAGTTTTCCTTCATCTCGATGGCCTTCAGAAAATGCGGCACGGCCCTTCTGCAATCGTTCCGCTTCAGATAATACTCACCGATTTTCTGGTGCGCCACGGGATTGAATTCCTGCGCAGCAATGGCCTGTTCGAAGAGCGTCACGCTGTTGAGCCAGACCTCGACCTGTGTTCTTGCAAGAAACAGCAGCCCCGAGAGAGCGACGAGTGAACCCAGGACGACCGGGCGCTTCCATTTGGGCCACCGGGCGATGAAGCGTTCAGACCCCCATGCCAGGGCGATGAACAGCCCGACCAAGGGAACATACGTGTACCGGTCCGCCATGGACTGGGAGCCCACCTGGACGATCCCGATTACCGGGACCAGCGTGCCCAGGTACCACAGCCACCCGACGAGCAGGAAGGGCATTTCCCGGGCCTTACGGACGACAAGGCAGGAGATCGATCCCAGGAACAGCAGGGCTGCCGCGATCTTCCAGGCCGGAGGCATTCCCGCATAAGGATAGAAAACAGCGAGATCGACGGGCCAGAGCATCTTCAGGATGTATTCCAGGTACGAGACGGAGGCATTGGCCAACCGCGTCGCCAGGGAAATTCTTTCCAGAGACCAAAGAGCGCCGGCTTCCTTTTGAGCGACCAGTGTGACGAGGCATGCCATAGCAGCCATGAAACAAAAGGGCAATTTTTCGACAACGAGAAGCAGCCATTTTTTATTGACGAACACGAATGTCCGGGACGCCCGTGAACCGGCTGCGACATTCGGATCTGCAAATCTCCCGAGAGGCCAGTAATCGAGGAGAAGGAGAACAAAGGGGAGAGTGACGATCATGGGTTTCGACTGAAGGCCCATGACAAATGACAGCATGACGAGGAGATAGCGCCAGGGGGTCGGATGCCTCACATAATGGGTGTACGCACCTATCGTGAGAATCCAGAAGAACCCGCTCAGGACGTCCTTCCTTTCCGCGACCCAGGCGACCGATTCCACGTGGAGGGGATGGATCGCAAAAAAAACGGCCACGAGTGCACTGCACCAGAGCGCTCCCGTCATCCCCGATAAAACCAGAAAAAGGAGCAGCGCTCCGGCAGTATGGATCAGCAGGCTTGTTCGATGATGGCCGCCGGCATCGAGCCCATAGGCTTCGACGTCGGCCATGTGGGAAATCCAGGTGAGCGGGTGCCAGTTTCCCGCATGAAACGTCGTGAAGGACCACGTGAGGTTTTCCATCGAGAGGCCACCCAGAACCTGTCGATTGTCCGTCACGTAGACATCGTCATCGAAATTGACGAAATCAAAATATTGCACCGGCCAGTACAGGCTCAGCGTGATCGCCGCCAGAAGCAAACTGATCGGCAGAACCAGACGCAAGCACTTACGGTCCGCCATTGAAAACCCCGAAGCCCTCATCCTGTCGTTCCCGCAGCCGGAATATGAAATCTGGTAAGGACAGGATTAAACGCAAGCAAAAAACGGGCCCGTTATTCCGGTCTCAGACCTCGAACGCTCTTCACGCAGTGGCCGATGCGATTCCGTCGCGCAAAAAAAGGGTGGAGGGGAATCCCTCCACCCGGTTCGGCCAGATCATACTTGATGACTTCTTTACGGTGAGATCGCGCCTGCTGAATTGATCGAGTAGGTCTTGTCACCACTGGAGTGAGTGGACGTCATGGCCAGACCCGCCATCGTACCGCCAGTAACCGCTACAGTGACTCCAGCCGTGTTGACAAAGCCGCCCTGCCCGAGTTCGGTGGTGGTAATCGTCACGGTGGGACGATCGCTGAAGTACGCCTGAGCCGCCGTGTAAGCGTTTTTCAGGTCGGCGCGTGCCGCGGTGTTGTAGCCCCTGATCCTGTACGAGGTGAATTGCGGGATTGCGATGGCTGCCAGGATGGCGATGATGGCTACGACGATCATGAGTTCGATCAGCGTGAAGCCCTTCTTGTTTCTCTTTTTCGCGAAATAACTGATCATGATAACCTCCGTGTTCGATTTGCTTTGTATATTTTCTGATAGGAACTATCGCCTTCTTCTTTGATAACTTTAGACCGAACTGTTTTTTTTACTCTCTCGCCCTCCCTTTTCGTGATTTTTTCGTTCTGACCCTGGTTGAGCAAATCGCATGCCACAGTGTGCATTTTTTTAATATTTTGTATTTTGTATTGATATCGAATAGTTACAATTTATCATCCGCTTCCATGCCTCAGTGCAAATTCTTCGAAACCCGGAAGAAAGTGATGGATCTCATCAGCAGATGCTGAACTTCATCACCTTCCCTCCCCATCCCCATCCCCGTTCTCCATGTCGAGCTTCTCGAGTCGGTGCCGAAGACTGGGGAAACTCACCCCGAGGAGTGAGGCCGCCTTCGTCTTGGACCCTTGCGCCTTATCGAGGGCCTTGCGGATGATCTCCCGCTCGAAGCGCTCCAGCTCCCCGTTGAGATCGACCCCTGTCTCCGGGAACTCCCCCGCGGGCCCGCGCGAGGCGGCCGCGCCGTTGCCCTCTTCCGCGATGATCAGGTTCTCGGGCAAGACGATGCTCGAGCTCTCCAGGGCGACGCTGCGCTCGATGATATTCTCCAGCTCCCGGATGTTTCCCGGAAACGGGTAGCGCATAAGCAGCTCCAGGGCGTACGTGGAAATCCTCTTGACCTCTTTGCCGAACGCCTTTGCGTATTTCTCGATGAAGTACTGCGCCAGAAGCGGGATGTCCTCCCTGCGTTTTCTCAGCGGCGGGATGTGGATCGGGATTACGTTGAGACGGAAGTAGAGGTCCTCCCGGAACCGCCCCTCCTGGATCTCCTTGCGCAGGTCCTTGTTCGTGGCGGCGATGACGCGGACGTCGANNAGTAGAGGTCCTCGCGGAATTCTCCCTGCTTCACTTTCTCCTGGAGACACTGGTTGGTCGCCGAGACGATCCGGACGTCGACCTTGATGTCCTCGGAGCCGCCGATCCGGCGGATCGTTCTCTCCTGCACGACACGCAGCAGCTTGACCTGGAGGATGACGGGCAACTCGGCGATCTCGTCGAGAAAGATC
>DCVI01000059.1 GCA_002327315.1 Syntrophaceae bacterium UBA2192
GCGCCCATGCTGGGCGCACCAACAAAAAGGCCGTGCTCTTTGCACGGCCTTTGGTCTTTATGGCACAAAAAAGCCGTGGAGCACCTTCGGGGTCCCCCACGGCCTTGATCAGTCAATTGATATTCTTATGGCAGCAGGCAAACCCCTCCTATGAAGTTGCGCCACCACCAATAATTCTTCAAAATGCGGGATGTGTACATGGGTACTGCTCCAATTGGTCGTACTTTTAGCAGGATTTCCGCTGCCTGTCAACGAAAAGATGGAAGTCAGGAAGTTATGAAGAGCGGAAGATCGGAGTTAATGAAAGATATCTTTTTTCTTAATAGTAGAGCTTCGTCGACCTGACTCTGCCCCTGTCGTCGATGACCACCCCCTCCTGTTCCAGAAGAATTCTCTTCATGGCAAGTCCTCCCTGGTATCCGCCGAGCGTGCCGTCGGAACGGATCGCCCGGTGGCAGGGGATGACGATGGGAAAGGGGTTTGTCGCCAGGGCGTTGCCCACGGCCCGGGCGCCCCCGGGAATGCCCAGATGGGCGGCCATCCGACCGTACGTGCTCACGGAACCCCGCGGGATGCCGTATTCCGCCATAAGGACTCTCCGCTGAAACGTGGGACAGAGATCGAGCCGCACATGCCCGAGCACAAAACGGACATCGGCGCCGTCGAGAAACGCCGCGATCCGCCCGGCCAGATCGTCGATGAGGCCGCAGGGCGTTGGGACTGAATCCGGGAATTGCTCCTTCAGGACGGTTTCCGCCGGCTGCCCCGGTCTCGATATCAGGATCTGCCGGACCACGGGCCTGTCCGACCGGGTTTCCCACAGGATTACGGCAGATCCGAATCGGGTCTTTCGCACGATGTGACGAAGCCGATCTTCCTTTTGCATGGAACTTCGGCCTGAACCTCCGTTGGCGGCCAACCGTTTCAGGAGGGCCGTAACCTGATGCCTCCGAAAACCCAGCCCCGAATCGAGCGGGTATTTTCCCGCAAGCCCACCGGACCCTTTCTGCCTTGCCCCGGGAAAGCAACGAGGCGGCTCCTTGACGATGCCGCCCCGTTCACTGACCCGTGGGAAACACAAACATCTCCGAGGGCTAGAAGCGATACTTCAGCCCCACCGTGATCATGTGGTTGGTGAGATCCCCGTCGCCGTTGTCGAAGCCGTAGGAACATTGGACGTAGCGATAACCCACATCGATGGCCCATTGGGGATGGAACACAAAATCGGCCCCGAGGAGGAACTGCCAGGCGAAGTCGTTCGAAGACTGGTTGAGGATCCGGGAGAGGCTCCCCGTGCCCGAACCGGACGTCTCGCCCCAGGACCAGCCGATCCCCAGGCCGACATAGGGCTGGAACCAGTTGACGGGATACCGCAGAAGCGCATTCAGGAACAAGTTGTTCGTCGTGATGTCGCCGGAGTTGATCCTGGAAGCGCCCACCGCCTGGTTTTCGAAGTCGTTCGATGTGTAGAAATACTCCAGCTCCACGGCGATATACTGCATCTGGGGCAGGATATAGCCTCCTTTCAAGCCCGCCACATACCCGCTATCGAGGCCGAGATCCCCGGATCCGGCGGACCCCCCGGACACCTCCAGGTCATCGGGCATGGTGTAACCGCCAAAGACCCCCACATAACCGCCGGTTCCAGCCGCAGCAGCATTCCCTGTGGGAACAAAGAGCAGCAGGCAGGCGACGAACCCACAAAGCGCATAACCTGTACACTTCTTCATCACACGACCTCCTTTTTCGCGATTTATGGCTCGATTGCCGTGAGCAGTCGCCACGGCGAGACATCCAATGGGATTTCTGCAGCATTGTAAACGAGGGTCCGGGGCGGTAGCGATCAGGTGTTTCGGAAACGACATCTGCGATAGGTCAATTCTTGGGTAGGATAAAGGCGGCGCAAAGCCCTGTCAAGAAAAATATGGATCCCCTCAGCCGTTCCTGTTTTCCTGCCGGATCCGCTCCTCCAGCGCCTTCGCTCCCGTTTCACCGATGAGCGATTTCACGGTGCCGATGGCCCTCTCGTGGAACCTCAGGATTTCGGATGCATGGGGGTTTCCCGCGATGATCTCCGCATAGAGCTGCGGGTGCGAGAAGAGATTCTCAACGGCCGCAAGCCTTGCCCGGAAAAGCGGTGTCGAGAACCGCTCCAATTCCTCCCGCGAAATGCCGGCCTCACGGATCGAGAGGCCCAGGACGAGCGTGTTCAGGTGATTGAGCGCCTGGACGACGGCCATGATCTCGTCGTGACGCTCCGGCGTTGTTTCGATGAGTGTCGCGCCTTTTTTCCCGAGGGTGTCCCGCACCCAGGGAAGCCATCTTGAGCCCCTGGCCGGACAGAGAACGACATTCTGCCCCTCCAGGGCGGGCACTCCCGGGCCGAACAGCGGATGCAGTCCGATAACCTCCGAGGCCGATGCCTCCAGCATGGCCCGCACCGGCCCCGCCTTCAGGGACGTGAGATCCATGAGGAGGGAGTCTTTCTTCACGTGCGGCCCCACCTCCCGGATGACGGCTTCCGTCACCCCGATGGGTACACTCACGATGACGACGGGACAGGCCTCGGCCATCTGCGCGGGACGAAGTCCCGTGTCTCGTCCCGAAACGTGGACGGTATGCCCTTCCTTCTCGAAGAAGGCGGCAAACCAGCGGCCGATGCCGCCGGTGCCCCCGATGATGCCGATGGGAAATTTGTCCGTGCCTTTCAAGGCAGTCCCCCTCACCCAGGCCCTCTCCCTCGGTGGGGAGAGGGGTTTAAGGAATGAAATCTATTTACAGGCCTTCTGTCTCAGCAGGTGATCCGCAATCACCAGGCAGACCATGGCCTCGCAAACAGGGACGATGCGGGGGATGACGCAGGCGTCGTGCCTGCCCCGGACCGAGATCTTTCTCGGGTTTCCCTGGACATCGATTGTTTCCTGCTCCAGGGCGATGGAGGCGATGGGCTTGCAGGCCGCCCGGATCACGATTTCCTGCCCCGTCGTGATCCCCGCAAGCACTCCGCCCGCATGATTGGTCTTGAACCCGCCAGGGCCGATGGGGTCGTTGCCTTGCGATCCTTTCATCCGTGCCGCCTCGAACCCGGCTCCGATCTCGACGCCCTTAACTGTCCCGATGCTCATGAGGGCCCCGGCCAGATCGGCATCGATCTTGTCGAAGACGGGCTCTCCGAGCCCCGCCGGACAGCCCGTGACGCGGATCTCCACGATGCCGCCGAGACTGTCGCCCTCGCCCTTCACCTCTTCCAGTTTCTGCTCCATCCGCTTTGCCGCCCCGGGATCGGGGCACAGCAGGCGGTTTGCGCCGATGGCGTCTCTCGACCAGGATTCGATGCCGATCCCGCCCAGCTCCACGGTACAGCCCAGCACATCGAGTCCCTCGCGGGTGAGGAGTTTGCGGGCGACGGCGCCGGCGGCCACGCGGGCAGCCGTTTCGCGCCCCGAGGCGCGTCCGCCGCCAAGGGGATCCCGGATGCCGTATTTTTTCATATACGTATAATCGCCATGGCCGGGACGGAAAACGTCGCGAAGATCGTTGTATGCCCCGCTGTCGGCGTCGCTGTTTCGGATGAGCAGAGCGATCGGTGTCCCCGTCGTCTCTCCTTCGAAGACCCCGGAGAGGATCTCCACGCGGTCTTCCTCTTTTCTTGCCGTGGAGGCCTTGTGGCCGCCCGGCTTGCGCCGATCGAGCTCCGCCTGGATATCGGCCGCGCTGAGATCGAGCCTCGGCGGGCAGCCGTCGATGACGGCCCCGATGGCCTTCCCGTGCGATTCCCCGAACGTGGTCACCCTGAAGAGCACGCCGAAGGTGTTACCGGACATGGGACCGTCTCCTTTTCCGTTTTCTTTCCTCATTCATCGGGTCGTCCTCGAGCCGCCCGGCGATCTCCGTCGCGATTTCGGCGGGACCCTTCCCCGCCGTGTCGACGATGACATCGGCAACGTCCCGGTAAACCGGCAGGCGTTTCGCCAGGACCTTTTCGATCTCGGCAAGCGTCCCGGCCCCGGTAAGCGAAGGACGCTGCACCGCGCCGTTACGATCCTTGCTCATTCGCAGGGCCAGGATCCGTGCGTCGGCCTGAAGCCAGACAAACCGGCCCCCTTCCCTGAGCATGGACACGTTGTCGGGATCGATGACGGCGCCGCCCCCTGCCGCGATAACGGCCTCATCGAGACCGGAAAGCTCCGCGATAACCGTTTTCTCCACCTCGCGGAAGGCCTGCCAGCCTCCTGACTGGACGATCTCCCGGACAGTCCTGCCCGTCTTGGCGAAGATCATCCGGTCCGTGTCGAAAAAAGGACGGCCCAAAAGCTTCGCCAACTCCCGTCCTGCCGATGTCTTTCCGCTTGCGCGGTAACCGATCAAGATGATGTTCATAGATAAACCGGGTACAGGGTACAGGGTATCGGGTACAGGGTAGAAACAAAAAGCATCAACGTAAAAAATCCCCCTTCATCCCCCTTTGTGAAAGGGGGAGATTAAGTCGTCCGATATAGCTTCTCGAGTTCGGCCCAGAATCCGGGGAACGATTTCCCGACACAGTCCGGGTTGCGGATCCGCATGCCGGGGACACAGAGCCCCAGCACGGCAAAGCTCATCGCGATCCTGTGATCGTTGTAGGTCTCGATCTCGGCGCCGCGCGGCGTGCCTCCCGTGATGACGAGGCCGTCGCGGGTTTCCTCGGCCCGGATTCCCGCCTTCGTGAGCTCTGTCACGAGTGCCTCCAGACGGTTGCTCTCCTTGATGCGAAGGTGCGCCACATTGCGGATGACGGTCCGTCCCGGGCGAAGGGCCGCAAGGACTGCCAGTGTGGGCACCATGTCGGGAAGGTCCTCCATGGAGGCCGAGAAATCGCCCTCGATGAGCTTTCCCCCTGACACCTCGATCCACTGGTCCGTGGCCGCAACGCCGCAGCCGAGCTCTTTGAGGTACCGCAGGAACCGCACATCCCCCTGGTGCGTCCAGAAGTTCGTGTTCGTGACCCGGACGGTTCCGCCGCTAAGGGCCGCCGCGAGGAAAAAATAGGATGCGCTCGACAGGTCCCCTTCGACGAGGTAGCGGCATCCCCGGTAGCTCTGCCCGCCCGTTACGGCAAACCGGTTCTCGCCGCGCTTCTCCACGGGGACCCCGAAGGCTTTCATCACCGCCTGGGTCATCTCCACATAGGGTCGTGAAACGATGGAGCCGTGGATCTCGACCTCCACGTCCCCTGCGGCATAGGGTGCCGCGATCAGGATCGAGGAGACATACTGGCTGCTCTCGAGGTCCCGGAAGATGACCCGCCCGCCCCGAAGCGTGCCGCCGTGGACGGTGACCGGGGGAAAGCCCCCGGTGCGCCGGCAGGTGCTCGGCACGCCGAGGCCCCCGATTGCCTCGAGCAGCGGCTGCAGGGGCCTCTCGCAAAGGCGGGGATCCCCCGTCAGGGTGATGTCGCCCGACCCGAGGGCCGCCACGCCGATGAGAAACCGCATGGCCGTCCCGTTGTTTCCCAGGAAGAGTTCCCTGCCGGGGTTTTGGATGCGCCCGCCCGTTCCCGTGACGATCATGTCCCTGTCCGAGGTGACGATCCCGGCACCCAGAAGACGGAGGGCCTCCACCAGGTGATGCGTATCCTCCGAGACGAGCGTGTTTCTCAGGATCGACTTCCCGTCGGCAAGCGACGCGATGACGAGCGCCCGCTGGGAGTAGCTCTTGGAGCCGGGGACCTGCAGCTCGGCATTGACACGCTTAAGCGGCCTGATTTCGATTACGTCTTTCATTCCTTCTCTTTCCCGCCTTGCGGCTTGTGGCTTGAGGCTTGTGGCTTTGCATCAAGGGTCGTCTTCACCACTCGCGTCATCAGTTCGACCGGGGGCTCGAGTCCCGTCCAGATGCGGATCTGCTCCGCCCCCTGGCGGACGAACATGCCAAGCCCTGCGATCGCGCCGCACCCGGCCGCCTTCGCCTCCCGCAGCAGGCGCGTCTCGAGAGGGTTGTAGATCGTGTCCATGACCCACCGGAACCGGGCCAGGTGCCGCTGGTCCACGGGGGTCTCATCCGTAAGCGGGCGCATCCCGACGGGGGTCGCATTGATGAGCGCCTCCGCCTCCACCGCGCCCAGCTTGGCCAGCGGCTGCGCGTCGCACCCGAACCATCTCGCAAGGGACTCGGCCCTGTCGCGGCTGCGGTTGAAGACAATCGGAATGCCCCCCTCCCGCAGAATCCCGTAGACGGCGGCCCGTGCGGCGCCGCCGGCGCCCAGCACGGCAATGGTCTTCCCCTCCAGGTGAAAGTGCTCCCGCATGGCTGCGGTGAGACCCGTCCAGTCCGTGTTCGAGCCCCGGAGCCGGCCGCCTTCGTTTTTAATCGTGTTGACGGCGCCGATGGCACGGGCATCTTCGTCCACCTCGTCGAGGAAGGCCATGACGGCCCCCTTCACGGGGAGCGTGACGCTCACGCCGGCAAGCGGCTTCTCCCGGATCATCCGGACGGCAATCTCGAGGTTTTCCACGCAGTGCGGCTCGTAGCGGGCACGGATCCCCATGGCCCCGAAGGCCGCGTTGATCATCAGCGGCGAGAGGCTGTGCCCCACGGGGTTACCGAAGAGGGCGTATTTTTGAATGTTCGCTGTCATGACACCTGCAACATCCCCAGGATCGTTTTCATCTGTACGGCCGTCAGTTGTCCCGGCGCTGACTCGGCCCCATCCTCGAGGCTCGCATAGCTCATGCAGGAACCCAGGAGCGGCGCCGCCACGCGGCTCAGGCGCCCTTTTTCGCCCATGCAGAATGCAACGATCTCCTGGCCCATCTTCCGGGCCTGCGGGATGAGCTCCAGCACCCTGAGGTTGTCCTCCGCCGCGTTCGCCAGAGTCACGATTTTGACGATGTCGGCCCCGAGTTCCTGACAGGCTTTGAGCCTTTTCATCAGGGTCTGCCGGGAAGGCGTTCCCTTGAGATCGTGGTGCGAGACGATGAGCTTCGTTTTGCCTTTCTCTGTACGGATCGCCTTGCCCAGTCTGCCCACGGCTGCAGCACCCGTTCGCGCCTCGATGTCCACGTAGCTGGCGCCCAGGCCGACCGCCTCGCGAAGCAGCGCCATGCGCCTGTTCTCGCAGCTCGAAAAGAACCCTCCCTCGTCCCTGCGGCGGTTTGTCACCAGGATCCTTTCCTTCCCGGCGTGAAGGAGAAGGGGCAGATCGGGCTCACCGATGCGGTCGATCCGCAGTTCGACGAGATCCGCCTCGGGCAGAGCCCGCGCGAGCAGGCACAGGGCCTCCTCGTTCGTTTCGGGCACGATGGATATGCAGATCATGCTTTCTCCGCCTCCCCGGGGTAGGACCCCAGAACCTTGAGGAAGGCCGTCTTGCGTTGCAGTTTTCGAAGACAGTCCTTCACCGTCTGTTCGCCCGAGTGACCCTCGAGATCGATGAAGAATAGATACCGCCACATCCGGTCCCGCGCCGGGTGGGATTCGATGCGCAGCAGGTTGATCCCCGCCGCGGCAAACGGCTCGAGAGCGGCGTGCAGGGCCCCGGGCCGGTGTTGCGTCGAGAAGAGGATGGACGTCTTGTCCCGCCCCGTCGGGCCATTGGCCCCCCTGCCGATGACAATGAAGCGTGTCGTGTTGGCCGGGTGGTCCTCGATGCCTTCCTCGACGATGGGAAGCCCGTGGATTTCCGAGGCGAGGCGGCTGCCGATTGCGGCGGCCTCCCGATCCTGCAGGGCCTGCAGCACGGCCGCCGAAGTGCTCTCCGTCTCGACGGGGACCGCCCGGTGAAGATTTCTCGCCAGCCACTGCCGGCACTGGGCCAGCGCCTGGGGATGGGAATAAACCCGTCGAAGCCTTCCCTTCGCCCCCCGGGCCATGAGGCAGTGGGAGATGCGAAGGAAGATCTCGCCCCGGATCGAAAGCGGTGTTGCGATCAGCCTCTCGAGGGTGACCCTCACGGGCCCTTCCACGGAGTTCTCCAGCGGGACGACGCCGAGTTCGGCCTTTTGTTTTTCCACGGCGTCGAAGACCGCTCCGATCGTATCCTGCGGCGCCATGCGGGCGCTTCGGCCAAAGCGATCGAGGGCCGCCAGGTGGGCAAAGGAGCCTTCCGGGCCCAGGCAGGCCACCGCGAGGGGCGCCTGGAGGGCCCTCGATGACGACAGGATCTCCCGGTAGATATGGCCCAGGGCATCGGCGGCGAGGGGACCCCCGTTGAGAGCTGCGATCTCGTTCAGGACGCGCGACTCCTGGGCGGGGTCGTAGATGCCGATCCCCTCCCGTCCCTTTATCTTTCCAACTTCCAGGGACAGGCGGGCGCGCTCGTTGAGGAGCCTCACGATCTCGCGGTCCTTGTGCCGGATCTCACGCCGGACGTTCTCGATGCCTGGTTTTTTCATGCCTTGAGTGCCTCGATGGTTTCCTGCACGAGCTCCAGCGGGACGCCGCCGTTGACGAAGGGCATGCCGGGTTTGCGCAGAAGGACGAA